>JAUZGC010000120.1 GCA_030840105.1 Microbacteriaceae bacterium | reverse complement strand
CGATTGACATAGAAATCGATTTCTGAGATTGTGTAAATCAGGACGGTGTCGTCAGCGGCACCGGGCCGAGCAGTATTACGTAACCGCCGTTCCCGGTCGCCGCTCACCTCACTCGAGGTCGGATATACCTGAGCTCTGCTGGGACTGTTTTCAGAAAGTCAGACCCCCATGCTCACAGGCATCGACCCGCTCCTCTCCGGCGAGCTACTTCTCGCTCTTGACCAGATGGGGCATGGCGACTCACTTGTCATTGCCGATGCGAATTTCCCCGCACGGCGACTCGGGACCGGTCACGTTGTCTCCTTGGCTGGGGCATCCGCGCCAGCTGTAGCCCGCGCGATCTTCACGGTTTTCCCGGTCGATCCCGTCGAGCCGATCAGCCTGATGCAATCAACAGCGGACCGCCTGCCCGTGCAGGATGAGCTCGTTGCGACCGTGCCTTCGCACCTCGTAGAGAATGCTCGCCAGGTCGGGCGCCATGAGTTCTATGAACTTGCCCGTGAGGCGGCCGTCATTGTGCAATCGGGCGACAGTCGTCCGTATGCGAACCTCATCGTGCACAAGGCCGGCATCAACCGCTAGCCACTGTGCGGCATCGATCGGAAGGAAACACCAGCCAGAGACACATTTCTCGTCAGATATCGATTGCTGGCCGATTCGACTAGCCCTCGGCCCATTGCAGACCGCTTGACCCTCACACATCCCCTACACAAACAGCCCGAGCGATGCGGCTCGGGGTACAGAACGCAGCAATTTCAAAGGAGAAGTAATGCGAACCTCTAAGGCAGCCATCGCAATCGCGATCGGCGCTTTTCTAGCAGTCGGCACCGTTGGGTGCGCTGCATCAAGCGGGGGCACCCCGGCCAGCGATCCCAAAGCGCCGATCACTGTCTGGGTGGATGCGGCCCGTCTGCCGCAGGCTCAGGCGTACGCGAAGGCGCACCCGGATGTGACGATCAAGATCGATGTGATCAGCGGGGCGCAAAACGCGAATACGCAGAAAATCTCGCTGGCAAAGAAGGCGGGGACGCCCCTGCCTGACGTGGTCTTCCTTGGTTCGCCCGATGAGATCGCCAACCTGACCGCCAACCCTCTCAACTTCCCGCTCGCCCTCAACACTGTCGTGCCAAAAAAGGTGATCGACAGCTTCCCCCAGGGAGTCCTGGCGCGTTGCTCCTATGGCGGCCAGGTCTATTGCCTCGGTAACGATGTCGGCCAGACCGTGCTTTTCTACAACAAGCCGCTCTTCGACCAGTGGGGCTACGCGGTGCCGAAGACGTTCGCAGAGTTCGAACAACTCGGTGCGAAATTGGCAGCGGAACACCCCGGCTACAACCTCGGAACGGTCAATGGCCGCTATGGAGTGGACGCGTTCTTCGAGTCGAGCGGATGCCCGATCCTGGACACGACAAGCGACACGGCGGTAAAGATCAACGTCTCATCGTCAAAGTGCACTCGCGTGGGTGACGTCATTGGCCCGATGATCAAGAACGGCAGTCTCTCGACTCTCGACCTGTTCGACAAGACCTATGACCAGCAGGTGGCGCAGGGCAAGGTTGTCGCGATGGTCGGCGCGTCGTGGATCGGCGACTTCGCCTTCAAGCCGATGACCACGAACGCGGGCACCAGCTTCGATTCGACAGGAAAGTACGCCGTGGCCCCGATGCCGACCTGGAGCGGGGAATCGACGAACTGGTCTGGCTCCGTCGGTGGCGGCATCTGGGTCGTCTCGCGGACGACAAAGAACTCTAAGGCGGCCGTGGCGTTCGCCCAGGACATGACGACCTCGCCGACCATCGCAAAAGCACAGACGACCTACCCGGCCTACGGACCCAGCGCAGACATCTGGCTTAACGCCAAGGCGACCGACCCGTGGTATGCCGCAGACCCGTCGAGTGTTCTCAAGGCTGCCGCGTCAAAGATCAATCCGGCAGAGGGTTACACGCGTTACGTCACCCAGATGCTCGACTCGTTCAACAACACCGTCATCAAGAACGGTGCAACGGACATGTCGAGCGCACTGACGCAGTGGGGTCAACAGACCGCCGACGCGGCGAAGTCCGCGGGCTACACCGTGAGCAAGTAGGCCATCGTGGCAATTGACACACAAGTCGCCCCCACTGTGGCGACCGTAGCTCCAGAACCCAGGGGGGTGGCGCGTCGCGTGCGGCGCGCCACCCCGGCGTGGCGTTTCCTCGCGCTCTACCTCGTCGTACTGACGGTCTTCGGCGTCGCGCCTGCCCTTTACGGCCTTTACCAAGCGTTCATCGTCACGTCGGCAGTCGGCGGACCGACCTTCTCCCTCGTCCAGAACTTCTCGGATGTGATCGGCGATTATCGGCTTCCCACTGCCTCACTTCATGTGCTCCTCTATCTTCTGCTCTGGCTACCGCTCGAACTCGTCATCGTCTTCGGGCTGGCGCTGGCGATTGACGCCAAGCGCACCCGATTTGCCGCACTCACTCGATTCGTCGCCTACGTTCCCGGCGCTGTAACGGGATCAGCCGCGGCGCTGTTGTGGCTGTTCATGTTCTCGCCCGCCGTCAGCCCCATCGGGCCGATCCTCAGCGCGCTCACTGGCAAGCAGACGTTCCTGAGTGATCAGAGCCTGCCGATCGTCCTTGCGGTCATGGGGATATCCGCGGGAGCCGGCGGCTGGATCGTCGTGCTTTACGGGGCACTCACGGCGATTCCCAAGGAGATCATCGAATCGGCCGTCCTGGACGGGGCAAGCGCCTGGCAGATCGCACGCCTGATCAAACTGCCGCTCATCCGCGGATACATCGTCTTCATCCTCGTCGTCTCGCTTGCGCAGGGATTCCAGGTGTTCGTGGAGCCGACCGTGCTCGCGACTGGTGCGACCGGACAGATCAGCACGACCTGGTCGATCAACCAGCTCGCGTACAGCTACGCGACGGACCAGTCCAACTACGGGCGAGCGGCGGCTTTGTCCATCCTGCTGCTCCTCGTCTGTGTGGGGCTCGCGGTGTTGATTCTTAAGAAGACGAACTTCTACCAGGTTGGAGAACGCTGATGCGTGCCGGGATGACAAGCTCTGCAGGTCGCAACATCCTGTTCATTGCCACGATTGCGTTCTTCGCGACGCCGATCGTGTGGCTACTTTTGGCACCCACGAAGAGCACGAACCAGCTCTCGTACCTCAATCCACTCGCCTTCGGGAGTCTGTCGCAGCTGGGCACGACGGCCAACAATCTGCTCAGCTACCAGAACGGCATCATCTGGGCGTGGTTCTTCAACTCAGTTTGGTACACGCTGGTGAGCGTTTCGATAGCGCTGGTGGCCTCGATCCCCGCCGGGTACGCCTTGGCGAAGTTCCGGTTCAGAGGCAACACCGTGATCCTCTTCGTCACCCTGCTGACAATGATCGTGCCGGCGGCGGCGCTGATCCTGCCGCTGTACCTCGAGATGTCTGCCGTGGGAATGGTGAACACGCCGTGGTCGGTCATCCTCCCTGGCACGTTCTATCCGTTCGGCGTCTACATGATCTATCTCTTCGCGAAGAACGCGATTCCTGACTCGATCATCGAAGCGGCCCGGCTGGACGGAGCATCCGAGTTCGGGATCTTGATGCGCATCTTCGTTCCCTTGGCGCGACCGGCGATCATCATGATCGCATTCTTCGCCATCGTGGGGTCGTGGAACTCGTTCTTCCTGCCCTTCATCATGTTGACCTCCGCGAACCTCCAGACCCTCCAGACCGGTCTCCAGGCACTCGTCAGCGCCACCGGCGCGCTGGGCGGCGGAAACCTCAGCAATATTGCCATCCACGCGCCAGAGGTCGCATTCGCGACGCTCCTCTCGATCCTCCCGATCCTGTTGGTGTTCCTCTTCGCGCAGAAGTATCTTGCCGCGGGCCAGGCCGCTGGCGCCGAGAAAGGTTGACCTAGCTCCATGACACAAACACGCCTCGAACGCTCCACACCGGAGTCGCAAGGGGTCTCGTCCGAATCCATCGAAGCGCTCGTGAACGCCATGAACGAACGTGAACACGGCCTGCACAGCCTGATGGTCCTGCGGCACGGAAGCGTGATCGCGGAAGGGTGGTGGACGCCGTATACCGAGCAACAGCAGCACATGATGTTCTCCGTGTCGAAGACGGTCACCGCCACCGCAATTGGGATCGCTCAGGACGAGGGATTGTTGTCGGTTGACGATCCGATCCTCTCGTTCTTTCCGTCATACGCGACTCCGGAAGTGAGCCACAACGTCCGCGATGTGCGAGTACGTCACCTCTTGGCGATGGCCACCGGGCACGACGTCGACACCATGGAGATCATGCGTGCTCAGCCGACCGAAGACTGGGTAAAAGTCTTCTTCGACGTAGAGATCATGCATCCGCCGGGCGAGCATTTCTTGTACAACTCGGGTGCAAGCTTCGTGCTCTCGGCCCTCATCATGTCCCGTACCGGTCAATCCCCGCGTGAGTACCTCCGCACGCGCCTGTTCGAGCCGCTCGGTATTGCGCTTCCCCCGTGGGAGACGAATCCACGAGGCATTCCATACGGGGCCTCCGGCCTTCGCCTCACGACTGAGGACCTCGCCAAGATCGGCCAGCTCTACCTCCAGGGTGGAATATGGGAGGGGCGACGGATTCTCTCCGAAGCCTGGGTGGCTGACGCATCCGCGAAACACGTGTCGAACGGGGTGGACCCGGACGACGACTGGAGCCAAGGCTACGGCTACCAGATCTGGCGATCCAAGCACGACTCGTACCGATTCGACGGCCGCTATGGCCAGTTCAGCTTCGTTCTCCCGCATCA
>JAUZGC010000112.1 GCA_030840105.1 Microbacteriaceae bacterium | reverse complement strand
GCGCGACGTCGCCTTCGGCGAGCAGCTCCCGGATCCAGGTCGATGACACGCGTCTGCCATTCTCCGGCTGCACGTCGTCGATGAGCTCAACCGTGAAGCCATAGGTCTCACCGAGCTCCCGCAGCGTCTCGACGGTACCGGCGCCACCCGAGCCGAAGCGGAAGTCGTGGCCGACCAGGATGACCTTGGCATGAACGGCATCCACGAGGATCCGCCGCACGAATTCCTCGGGGTCGAGGTTTGCGATGGACCGATCGAACGTGAGCACGAGGGCCGCATCCACACCGACCTCGGCCAGGAGGTCGAGCTTCTGCTCGACGCCGACGAGCGACGGCGGGCATTTCTCCGGCGCGAGCAATTGCAGCGGATGCCGGTCGAACGTGATGACCGTCGAGACGAGGCCGCGAGCATCCGCGACCTGGTTGAGAGTGCCGATGACGGCACGGTGACCCGCATGCACGCCGTCGAACTTGCCGACGGTGACGGCGCTCGGCCCAAAGTCGCCCGGAACCTCCTCCGGGGCTCGGAAGATCCTCATGCGTGTGCAGCCGGGGTGTGTGGAGCCACAGTGGACGGACGATGCCGGGCCAGCCAGAGCATTCCGAGCACGGGAAGCACGAGGGGAACAAGCAGGTAGCCCATGCCGTAGACAGACCACACCGTGGCCTGCCGGCCGAACGGATCGATATTCGTCAGCCCGAGCACGGCGGGCGCGAGGAGGCTCAGGGTCCCGACGATGAGCACCCCCGCCAATTCGAAGCTGATTGTCACCCAGGCCACGCGGTACCAGCCCGCACCAGGCGCGGTCAGGGCGATGGTTGCCACGATGTAGACAACCGCGGCCACTGCCGAGAGCGTGAAGGCGACGGGTGCCTCGCCGAACCTGTCGATGATCTGGAAGACACTTCGCCCGGTCGCGGCGAGCGCGAGGATGCCGTATACGACAATCAGGAGTCGGCCGACGCCGGAAACGCGGGACGTCATGGGGGTGGTCACCTGCTCTGGCGCAATGGTGTTCTGAGGGTGCATCGCCACAATTCTAGGCGCCCTGCACGAACCAAATCTGACTCATCCGGTAGAGCATGATCGCGACGGCGAGGCATACCACACCCAGGATCACCGTGCTCCACCTGGTGTGCTCGATGAGCGCCCAGAACCCACCAGCGACAGGCAGGATGACGGCCGAAATCAGGTAGATGTAGAACTCGGCCAGGCTGCCGGTCGGGTGATTCCCGAACGGTGCGGAGACGATGGCAACCACGAGCTGGGCGATGAGCAGGACCTCGACGACCGCGACGGCGCCCATGCTCACATCCCCTGGCAGGCGCCCGACCAGTCCGAGCACGAGGCAGAGCACGCCGGAGACGCAGGCAACCGCGATCTGCACGGTTGTGAACCACTCGATCATGCGGTCGTCCCCGGCGCGAGTTCGTCGGCCGGGAAGTTGACCAGTGACCGGCCCTCCTGCCCGCGGAGCTCGATGAGCCCGACGAGGTGCCCGGACGGCGAGATGGCCGCGATCGGCCCTTCGACGTGCTCATGCTCCGGAATATGGATGACCTTCCCGTGGCTCAAGTCGATGGCCTGCTGTTCGGTCATCGCGAAGGAGCCGAAGAGAGCGGATGCCGCTGTCGCCGGCGACATCAGGCGGGACGCGACATCCAGATCATCAAGGATCACGGAATCCGCTACCTCGAATGGCCCGACGCGCGTGCGGCGGAGTTCGGTCAGGTGTCCCCCCACGCCGAGGTCCGCGCCGAGGTCACGAGCGAGCGCCCTGATGTAGGTCCCCGACGAGCATTCGACGCGCACCATGAGATCGAGGGCCGACGGCTCGCCGTTCGTGCTGACCGGTTCGTATCCCAGGAGCTCGAATGCCGAAATCGTGACGGGCCGCGGCTCAAGCACGACATCCTCACCGGCACGCACGCGTGCATATGCGCGTTTGCCCTCCACTTTGATCGCGCTCACGGTGCTAGGCACCTGCTCGATCTCCCCGGTGAGCTTCGCGATCCCGGCGAGCACGTCATCGGTTGACAAAGCAGCGATCGCGCCCCCCGGGGCCGTTCCGACGACTTCGCCGTCAGCGTCATCCGTCGTCGTGGACTCGCCCAGGCGGATCGTCGCGTGGTATTCCTTGTCGGTGCCGACGACATAGGTGAGCAGTCTCGTCGAACTGCCGATGCCGAGAACCAGCAGGCCCGTCGCCATGGGGTCGAGTGTGCCGGCGTGCCCGACCTTGCGTGTGTTGGCGAGTCTGCGAGTTTTGGCGACCACGTCGTGGCTCGTCCAGCCCTGCGGCTTGTCAACGAGCAGGATGCCGCTCGACGTCGCGGCCGCGCTCACGCGATCCGCCACTCGAGCGGGGGCCACGCGATGTTCTGACTCACAATTCACAGGGTATCAACGGATACGAACGACCTCCTTTCGCGGGGTGTGACGACTTCGGTTGAAACGCGGCGATGAGCCGGGACTTCTCCCCCGACCTCATAGTCTGGAGGGATGCGTATCGGCGTGATCGGAGCAGGGGCCGTCGGCGGCACGATCGCCGCCCTGCTCGACCGCGCCGGCAATTCCGTGGAGGTGACCGCACGCGGAAAACAGCTCGCGGCCATCGGGGAGCAAGGGCTGCACTTGGCTGGCGCGTGGGGTGAGCACACGGCGCACGTCGAGGCATCCGAGGTCCTGCGACATGTGCCGGAACTCGTCTTCGTCTGCACCAAGGCGCAGGATTCCGCCGATGCGATCAGTGCGAACAGCGGGCTCATCGATGGAGTTCCCGTCGTCGTCGTGCAGAACGGACTTACCGGGCTTGCTGTGGCCTCCACCCTGCTACCCAACTCCGACTGCGTTGGCGGGCTCGCTGTCTTCGCGGCGAGCTTCCTCACCCCGGGTGAGATCACCGTGACGGCGCCAGGCAACGTCTACCTCGGGGCAGGAACAGGTGAGCCGAGTGTGCCCGTCTTCTTCGCGACGCGTGTTCTTGAAGCCGCCATGCCCGCGGTCGCGACGAGCAACTTCGTCGGTGCGCAGTGGACGAAACTCATCGTCAACCAGGTCAACGCCATGCCTGCCATCACAGGGCGCAGTGCCCAGGAGACGCTCGGCGACCGGCGCCTGCGCCGCATCATCACCAGTAGTATTCGTGAGGCAACGCGCATCGGGTTCGCAAGCGGCGTTCGGTTCGGCCGGGTCCAGGGCCTCGGCAACGGGCTGCTTCGCGCGCTTTCCCTGGCGCCACTGTGGATCGGACAGGTCGTTCCGCTCCTGATGAAACGCCGAATGGGAGCGACGCCCAATCCCGGTTCCACGCTGCAGAGCGTGCGACGCGGGCAACTGACGGAGATCGACTACCTCAACGGCGCGGTCGTCGAGCAGGCCGTCATGCTCGGCCTGAGCGCACCGATCAATGCCGAACTCGTTCGCCTCGTGCACGAGGTCGAGCGCACCCACGAGTTCCTCACTACGGATGCCGTCGTCGCGCGGATGCGATCCGTCGTCTAGTTCACGATGCCAGCATGCCTCGCCGCACGAGGGCGGGACTTCGTTAGTGATGGTGTGAACCAGGCGCTGGGACGTTGGCATCGGTGACCGTGCGCACGGTCAGGTCATCAAGATTCGGCAGCTCGTGCGCGAGCCGATGTTCGACCTCGTGGGCCACTTTCTCGGCATCCGAGAGGGGGGTGTCTGCGACGGTGACGGTGGCAGTCCCGTGCAGTCGATGCCCCACCCACCGAAGCTGAAGGCGCGGGACGGAGAGCACTCCGGGCGTGTGCTCGATCGTCTCGCGCGCGCGGTCGATGAGCTCGGGTTCGATGGCGTCCATGAGCCGTCGCCCAATGCTTCGGACCGTGCCCCACAACAGCACGATTATCGCGACCGAAATGAGCAGGCCGACAATGGGGTCAGCCAGCGGGAAACCCAGCAGGACGCCAATGGCGCCGACAACAACGGCCAGGGAAGTGAACCCGTCGATACGGGCATGAACGCCGTCTGCCACGAGAGCGGCGGAGCCGATCTTTCGCCCAACGCGGATGCGATAGATCGCCACGATCTCGTTGCCGGCGAACCCGATCAAGCCCGCTGCGACTACCCACCAGAGGTTATGGATCGACTGCGGGTTGAAGAAGCGTTCGATGGATTGAAAGGCGGCGACCACGGCGGAAATCGCGACGACGGCGATGATGAAGAGGCCAGCCAGGTCTTCTGCGCGGCCGAACCCGTAGCTGTAGCGCTTCGTGGCGATACGCCGGCCGAGCACGAACGCGATCCAGAGCGGCACCGCGGTGAGTGCATCCGAGAAGTTGTGAATGGTGTCAGCCAGCAGTGCGACGGAACCGCTGATGAGCACGACACCGAACTGCAGGATCGTCGTGCCCAGCAGAACGAAAAGGCTGATCTTCAGAGCGCGAACCCCCTGGGTGCTGGCCTCCAGCGCGTCATCGATCGAGTCGGCCGCATCGTGGCTGTGGGGAACGAAGAGTCCGTAGAGGAAGCCCTTGATCCCTGTCGGGTGCGAGTGCCCGCCAGGTCCATGGGAGTGGCCGTGCTCATGCTCATGCTCATGCTCATGCTCATGGTGGTGGGATTCGCGAATGCTCACGTCATCGCCTCGCTCTCAGTGTGGTGATGACGCGGAATTCCCCCCAGGGAATGTTCGGCTTGGAAGATCGCGTCCGATACCAGTTTGCTGGCGTGTTCGTTCTCCAGTCGGTAGAAGACCCGCGTGCCCTCCTGCCGCGTCGTGACGAAGCGGGCAAGGCGAAGTTTGGCAAGGTGCTGCGACACTGCCGCCGGCGACCTGTCGGCAATTTCGGCCAGTTGGCTCACCGAAAGCTCGCCGTCGCGAAGGGCCAGGATCAGGCGAATGCGGGTCGCGTCAGCAAGCATCGCGAATACTTCGACAGCGAGTTCCACGTACTGGCTGTCGGGCTCACGCCCGCAAACCTTCTTATCTGCATCCATACGCAGATTATTACACAAGGGCTGATCGTGACGCACGACCAGACCGGCCAGTTGGCGACCGTATACCTCTAGGGGGTATTCTGTTCGGGTGGTAGCGAGTGCAGAGAGAACACGGATGCAGGTGGCGAGGCCCCTAGCACGGCTCCTGATGGTACTCGCCCTGGTTGCCGGCATCGCAGCCATGCACACACTCTTTGATGCACCAATGACCCAGGCCATGCCCGCGGCGGACGCAGTGGTGCATAGCTCCAGCCCCGGAATGAACACGAGCGGGGCGGTGGCAGACGGATCCCCGGCAACCCGCGTCGCAGACTCCGCCGCTCTTCCATCACTGATGACGACCATGGACGACGCCGCAATGCACGCGTGCGTCTTCCTGGTGAGCGTTGCAGTGCTCCTCGCGATGTTGCTCCCTGCATTCGGTGACCGGATGCCGCTCAGCGCCGCGCTGGTCGCTCTCCGTCAACGGTGGAACACAGCCATGTCGGGAAACGATCGGACACTGGCGCTCCAGGTTCTGCGGATTTAGAGGCTCCAGGGGAGAACTCCGCCGTCTGGCGGATGGCGCTCCCGCACATGACCTCAGATTCCTCATTTCCTCTCTTTGGAGTACCTCATGAAAATTGCATCCCGTCTCGCCCTCACCGGTGTCGTCCTCGCCGCTGGCGGACTACTCGCTGGCTGCACCGCTACCGCTGGCATGGGGAACATGCCCGGAATGTCCCACTCGTCGTCGACACCGGCAGCGGCACACAACGCCGCAGACGTGATGTTCGCCCAGATGATGCTCGTGCATCACGAAGGCGCCATTGCGATGGCGAATCTGGCTCCCTCGCGGGCGGCATCACCACAGGTCAAAGCTCTGGCTACCGCGATCAAGGCCGCACAGCAGCCCGAAATCATTGAGATGACGGCGTGGCTGAAGGCGTGGGGGGCACCGACATCCATGCCCGGCTCGACCCCGGCCCCGTCCATGAGCACTATGCCGGGAATGGACATGTCCACCCCGACGCCCACGGATAGCACCGGAATGGGCACGATGCCCGGAATGACGCCGCAGGACATGGCCAGCCTCCAAGCCGCCAGTGGAGCTGCGTTCGACACGCTGTTTCTGAGCCTGATGATCCAGCACCACCAGGGTGCGGTCACGATGGCCAAGCAGGAACAGTCCGGCGGCATGGACAGCGCGGCGAAGAAACTGGCCGACAGCATCGTCACGTCGCAGACCAAGCAGATCTCCGACATGCAGGCGATGCTCACCTCCCTCGGCTAGTTCCTCACTCGGGCGCGGTCACTTCTGACCGCGCCCCAGTCGACCCGCGAGAAGGTTTACGAATAGCACGCCCCAACCCTGAGTTCAGATCAGCAGCTGTCTGCGAAGATGCGGCGCGGCACATCCGGAGCGCTGTTGTCGACGATCGCGCTCGCGCTGCCGCGCGGATCTGCGTCCGCGAAGTACGGCTCGAGAACGCGACCTGGAATGTTCGGGTCCTCGAGCAGGATCGAGAAATTCCAGAGGTCGCGCAGTTCCGGCCGGTTGAGGAAGACCCCGTCGATGATGAGCACGGCATCCGCGGGCGCGGTCAGCCAACGCGACTGCGTTGGCGCATCCCGTCGGTCGTCGAAAGCCGACGTCTGGAATCCCGTGCTGCCGGCCATGCGGAACGG
>JAUZGC010000108.1 GCA_030840105.1 Microbacteriaceae bacterium | reverse complement strand
TCCATCGCGACGATGGTGGTGATGACCAGCCGGACCGCGCGGCCGACGCTCACGCCGACGCCGGCCGGGCCGCCGGAGGACTTGTAGCCGTAGTAGCAGTGCGTGAGGATGATGACGAATGCGAACGCCATCACCTTGCCGAACGAGATGTAGATGTCGCTCTTTGGCAGGAACTGGAAGAAGTAGTGGTGGTAGGTGCCGGAGGACTGGCCGTAGAGCTTCGTCGTGATGAGCTGGGTTGACAGGTAGGACGACAGCAGCCCGAGCACATAGAGCGGGATGACCGCGAGCATCCCCGCGATGAGCCGTGAGGTGACGAGGAACGGGATCGACGGGATGCCGATCGTCTCCAACGCGTCGATCTCCTCACTCGCGCGCATCGCGCCGAGCTGTGCTGTGAAGCCCGCTCCCACGGTCGCCGACAGCGCGATGCCCGCGATGATGGGCGCGATCTCGCGGGTGTTGAAGTAGGCCGAGATGAAGCCGGTGTAGACGGCTGCGCCGAGCTGGTTGAGCGAGTTGTAGCCCTGCTGGCCGACCTCGAGCCCGGTGAAGAACGTCATGAAGACGACGATCACGACCGTGCCCCCGATCACGGCCAGGGCGCCGGTGCCGAACGCCACCTCCGACAGGAGCCGGAGGACCTCCTTCTTGTAGCGGAGGAGCACGCGGTAGGTCCATCCGATGGTCCGGGCATAGAACGTCGCCTGCCGGCCCAGGTCGTCGAGCGCCGACCCCGCGCCCCGCCAGGCGGCGATCAGGGGTCGAAACGGCTTCGGCAGCGTGAAACCGGTGCTCGGTTGGGAATGCGCGCCCACGGCTCAGAGCGCCTTCTGCGGGATGACCTGTTGGTAGATCGCGGTCGCTACGAAATTGATGGCGAACAGCAACATGAACGTGAAGACCACCGACTGGTTGACCGCGTCGCCCACGCCCTTGGGGCCGCCCTTGGCGCGCAGCCCCTGGTAGGACGCGACGAGAGCCGCAACGAAGCCGAACACCAGAGCCTTGCCCTCCGCTTGTAAGAGGTCAGGGATCTGCGCGAGCTCGGTGAACGAGGCGAAATAGGGACCGGGAGTGCCGTGCTCGACCACGACGCTGAAGAAGTAGCCGCCGGCAACGCCGACGACGGACACCAGACCGTTGAGGAGAAGTGCGACCACCATGACGGCCCCGACCCGCGGGACGACCAGCCGGTGAATCGGGCTGATGCCCAGGGCCTCCATCGCGTCGATCTCGTCCCGGATCTTGCGGGCACCGAGGTCGGCGCAGATCGCGGAGCCCGCCGCACCGGCGATGATGAGTGCGGTGACGATGGGGCTGGCCTCGCGCACGACCGCGACAACGGACGCACCACCGTTGAGCGACACCGCGCCGAGCTGGCGGATCAGCGCGCCGGTCTGCAGGGCGATGATGGCGCCGAAAGGGATCGCGACCAGGCAGGTCGGCAGGATCGAGACGCTCGCCACGAACCACAGCTGGTGGATGAACTCACGCCACTGCACCGGCCGGCGGAAGGCGGCCCGCACGGTGTCGAGCGACATGGCGGCGAAGTTGCCGGCTTCGCGGAACACCCACTTCGCGGGCATCGTCGTCATAGACGTCTTGCGCCCCCCGGGCAGGCACGGATAGGCGGCTACCAGGGCATGGGTAACCGCGCGGGTATTCCGTGATCATGCGCAGCAATGCGGGGGGCGAAACCTGCCCGAAACGGGCTAGAGACGCTCGATGATGGTGGCGTTTGCCTGGCCGCCGCCCTCGCACATGGTCTGCAGGCCGTAGCGGCCACCGGTCCGTTCGAGCTCGTGCAGCAGGGTGGTCATGAGGCGGGCGCCGGTGGCGCCCAGCGGGTGGCCCAGCGCGATGGCGCCGCCGTTGACGTTGACCTTCGTCAGGTCGGCGCCGGTCTCGCGCTGCCAGGCGAGCACGACCGGGGCAAACGCCTCGTTGATCTCGACCAGGTCGATGTCGTCGAGGGTGAGACCGGCCTTGTCGAGCGCGTGGGCGGTGGCCGGGATCGGGGCCGTGAGCATGTAGATGGGGTCTGCCCCGCGCACCGACAGCTGGTGGATGCGAGCCCGCGGGGTCAGGTTGTGAGTCGCGAGCGCGCGCTCGGACACGACCAGCAGCGCAGCGGCCCCGTCGGAGATCTGAGAGGACACCGCCGCGGTGATCCGGCCGCCCTCGGCGACCGGCTTGAGCGACTGCATCTTCTCCAGCGTGGTGTCGCGCCGCGGCCCCTCGTCGGCCGTGACGTCGCCGTAGGCCACGATCTCGCGGTCGAACCGGCCCTCGTCGATGGCCTGGATCGCGCGGCGGTGCGACTCGAGCGCGAAGGACTCCATCTCCTCGCGGGTGATGCCCCACTTCTCGGAGATGAGCTCGGCGCCGTGGAACTGGTTGACCGGCTGGTCGCCGTAACGCGCCTGCCAGCCCTTCGAGCCGCTGAACGGGTCGGGTTGGTCAAGGCCGAGCGACGCCGCCACCCGGAACGCCGAGCCGATCGGGATCTGGCTCATGTTCTGCACGCCGCCCGCGACCACGACGTCCTGGGTGCCGCTCATGACGCCCTGGGCGGCGAAGTGGATCGCCTGCTGCGAGGACCCGCACTGGCGGTCGATCGTCGTACCCGGCACCTCCTCGGGCAGTCCCGCCGCGAGCCAGGCGGTGCGGGCGATGTCGCCGGCCTGGGGGCCGATGGCGTCGAGGCAGCCCATCACCACGTCCTCGACCGCGCCGGGATCGATGCCGGTGCGCTCCATGAGCGCGTTCAGGGTGATGGCCCCGAGGTCGGCCGGGTGGATCTGCGCCAGCGAGCCGCCCCGCTTGCCGACCGGCGTCCGGACGGCGTCGACGATGTAGGCCTCGGGCATGCGGGTCTCCTCACGGTCCTGACGGACCGTCAGGTTACGGGTTC
>JAUZGC010000104.1 GCA_030840105.1 Microbacteriaceae bacterium | reverse complement strand
CTCGCTCAACATCGACGACACCGAGTCCGGCGGCGAACGGCCGGCGCACAGCCTGTTGCTCGCGGCTGGAATCCACGTGGTCGAGCACCTCACCCAGTTGGGCGAGGTGCCGGCTCACGGGGCCAGGTTCACCGCGGTGCCACCGAAGGTCGCCGGATTCGGCACCTTCCCGGTTCGCGCCTTCGCGGAGTTCTAGGTTTCGATACGCGAGCAGCTCAGCCGGTGCTGGTCGAGTGCGCGCGCTGCTCAACCGCTCTGTTGGTCGAGTGTGCGCGCAGCGCGCGTATCGAGACCGCACGGGTCTCGATACGCGCGTCGCGCTACTCGACCGACACCGTTGCTAGTAGCGGTAGTGATCGACCTTGTACGGGCCGTCGACCGAAACGCCGATGTACGCGGCCTGCTCCGGTGACAGCGTCGTGAGTTCGACTCCCAGCGCATCAAGGTGCAGTCTGGCCACCTTCTCGTCCAGGTGCTTGGGCAACACGTAGACGCCGACCGGGGACTTCTCCTGGTAGCAGTACAGCTCGATCTGGGCGAGCACCTGGTTCGTGAACGAGTTGCTCATCACGAAGCTCGGGTGTCCGGTTGCGTTGCCCAGGTTCATCAGCCGGCCCTCGGAGAGCACGAGCACGCTGCGCCCGTTCGGCAGGCGCCACTCGTGCACCTGCGGCTTGATCTCGACCTTCTCTGCGCCGGCGAGCTTCTCGAGCCCGGCCATGTCGATCTCGTTGTCGAAATGCCCGACGTTGGAGACGATCGCCTGATGCTTCATCGCGAGGATGTGCTCTGTCGTGATGACGTTGAGGTTGCCGGTCCCGGTGACGAAGATGTCGACCTGGTCGACGACCGATTCGATCCGTGCGACCTGGTAGCCGTCCATGGCTGCCTGCAGGGCGTTGATCGGGTCGACCTCGCTCACGATGACGCGCGCACCCTGCCCGCGCAGGGCCTCGGCCGCTCCCTTGCCGACATCGCCGTAGCCGGCGACGAAGGCGATCTTGCCGCCGATCAGCACATCCGTGGCCCGGTTCAGTCCGTCGACGAGCGAATGACGGATGCCGTACTTGTTGTCGAACTTGCTCTTGGTGACGGAGTCGTTGACGTTGATGGCCGGGAACAGGAGCTGTCCGTCGCGGGCAAGCTCGTACAGGCGGTGCACGCCAGTCGTGGTCTCCTCCGTGACGCCCTTGAGCTCCGCCGCGATGGTCGTCCATCGGTTGCTCGAGATCGCGAGGGAATCGCGCAGGGTCTGCAGGATGACGCGATACTCGTGGCTGTCGGCATCCGTCGACTCTGGCACTGCGCCGGCCAGCTCGACGTCGCGGCCCTTGTGTACGAGCAGGGTCGCGTCGCCGCCATCGTCGAGGATCATGTTCGGTCCGGTCCAGTCGGCGCCTGCGACGCTCGCCTCGGCCGACCAGTCGAAGATCTGCTGGGTGCACCACCAGTACTCCTCGAGCGTCTCCCCCTTCCACGCGAAGACCGGGACTCCTGCCGGTGCATACACGGTTCCGGTGGGGCCGACCGCGATTGCGGCGGCGGCGTCGTCCTGCGTCGAGAAGATGTTGCAGCTGGCCCAACGCACCTGCGCACCGAGCGCAACGAGCGTCTCGATGAGCACGGCCGTCTGCACGGTCATGTGCAGCGAACCGGCGATACGCGCGCCCGCCAGAGGCTTGGCCTCGCCGAACTCCGCACGAAGAGCCATGAGGCCGGGCATCTCGTTTTCTGCGAGGCGAATCTGGTGGCGCCCCGCTTCGGCGAGCGAGAGATCCGCGACTTTGAATCCGAGCGCGGTGGATGGAGCGGATGCTGCGATTGTCATGTGCCCATTCTCGCATCCGAGCCGCGGCGGCGCTTTCGCGTTACGGGCGGATGAGCGTCAGGACCTCGTCGCGGACGCGTTGCATGGTGGCGACATCCGCTGCTTCGACGTTGAGCCGCAGAAGCGGCTCGGTGTTGGACGAACGCACGCTGAACCACCAGAACGGCTCGTCCCCGGACACGATGCCCGTGACGGTCAAGCCGTCGAGCTCGTCGAAGTCCGCTCTTCCGGTGAATGCCTCGACGATGCGGGTGAAAGCGGCTGGCACGTCGGCGACCGTCGAGTTGATCTCACCGGAGAGCGCGTATGGCGTGTACTGGGCCGAGAGAGCGGACAGCGGACCGTCCTGCCGACCGAACTCGGCGATCAGGTGCATGGCCGCGAGCATGCCGTTGTCTGCGCCCCAGAAGTCGCGGAAGTAGTAGTGAGCCGAGTGCTCGCCGCCGAAGATCGCCCCGGTCTCGCGCATGGCGTCCTTGATGAGCGAGTGACCGACGCGTGTGCGCACCGGGGTCGCGCCGGCGGCGATGATCGTCTCCGGCACGATGTTGGACGTGATCAGATTGTGAATGACCGAGATGTCGGCGTCCGGCTCCGCTGCGCGCACGCGCGTGATCTCGCGCAGCGCGACGATCGCGGCGACGGCGGATGGCGTGACGGCACCACCCTTCTCGTCGATGACGAAGCAGCGGTCGGCGTCGCCGTCGAAGGCAAGTCCGAGGTCGGCGCCGTGCTCGACGACCGCCTTCTGCAGGTCGACCAGGTTGGCCGGTTCGAGCGGGTTGGCCTCATGGTTGGGGAACGTTCCGTCGAGCTCGAAGTAGAGCGGCACAATCGTCAGCGGCAGGCCCGGCAAGCCGGCGGCGACGCCCAGCACGGCGGGCACGGTGAGGCCACCCATGCCGTTGCCGGCATCCACCACGATTTTCAGCGGACGGATGCCGGAGAGGTCGACGAGCGAGCGCAGGTAGGCGGCGTAGTCGGCCAGAACGTCGACAGCCCGCAATGATCCCGGCTCCGGCACCTCGGTGAGCCCATCGGCGAGGTAGGCCGCGGCGCGGTCGCGCACGGCCGCAAGTCCGGTGTTGAGGCTCATGCCTTGCGCACCCGCGCGCGAGAGCTTGATGCCGTTGTAGCTCGCCGGGTTGTGGCTCGCCGTAAACATCGCGGCGGCGGCGTTGAGCTTGCCAGACGCGAAGTATGACTCATCGGTCGAGCACAGCCCGATCGAGACGACGTTCGCCCCGCGGGCCTGCGCACCGCGCGCGAAGGCGGCCGCGAATTCGGGCGACGAATCACGCATATCGTGGCCGACGACGACGTCCGTTCCCGCCGCGCCGACCTCGTCGACGAATCCGGCAGCAATCGCAGCGACGAGCTCGGTCGTCAGATTCTCACCGACCAGTCCGCGAATGTCGTACGCCTTGACGACGGTGTTCAGGTTCGTGTGGATGTCAGAAGCGGAGGCAGTCACGCCCCATAACCTACCTCACCGAGCAGGGTGTATCGCACGATCTGCCATCCGCGCGGGGCAGACAACCGCTCGGCATGCACCGCGCACAGGTCATAGCTGTGCGGCTCGTGCGATGTGCTGAGCGGACCGAGAACGACCATCGAATCGGCATAGACATAGGTCAGCGTCGCCACCGCAGTCTGGCTGCACACGGCGCGAGAACACTGTCGGGTCAACATCGCGCACCAGACTACCCGAGCGTTACGCGCCGTAGGATGGCGACATGCCCCGATCTCGTCGCGTGAACAGCAGCGAGCCAGACCTCAGCAGCTGGCGGAATCGCCATGGCCGCGGAGCGCGTGGACCGGTCACCGGCCCGCACCTGCCCATGCTGCACAATCGAGTGGACCTGTTCGAGATGACGGTCGCGTCCACGGCGGACTACCTCAAGGGCCTCTGGCCGAACGAGCTCTCGCACGTCCGTTTCGAGGTCGCTGCCGCTCCCATCGATGCTGTCGGCTCCGACGGAGTCGAACGCTGGCGGGTCGACCCCATCGAGCGGCGGGTCATCCTGTACCGCGTACCGATCCAGCGCCTCAGCAAATTGCATAGGAACGACGACATGCACCGGCGGATGCTCGTGGAGAGTTGCGTCTTTCGCGCGGTCGCCGAGTTGCTCGGCAAGGATCCCTGGGACCTTGCACCGGATCGCTTCCGGCTTTTCTAGGACCGCGATCTCCAGGTCCCGAGATTTCCAGCTTCGGCGGCTACTTCGGGTAGACCGTGATCGGGGTTGCGAGTGGGCCGGGCGGATTGATCGCGAAGGATGACATCAGGCCGTCGCCGGTGTAACTGACGGATGCCGTCACACCCTGCGCAGCGTGGACCCTGTACATCCCCGCCACAGAAGCGGCTACACCGACGCCGCCCTCAGCGGGCACAGCGATCGTGCGGGACCTGCCTGCCGGGTCGGTCACGGTTGCCGTGACATCCTTTGCCCCGTCGTTCGCCAGGTTCAGGGTCGCTTCCGGCCCTGCCGCGATGGCTGCAAGGAAGCTGTCGCCCAATGGCTGTGAGGCCACAAACCAGGCGAAATCTTTGGCTGCCGTTCCGACGATCGACGTGCGGGCGGCAGCGACGACTGGCGCCGTGGAATCGATCGTCACCGTGAAGTTGCCGTCGGCGAGATGATCGAGTGGAACCTCGGTCGCGACCCCTGGCTGTACCGTGGCCGAGATCGAATTGCCTGCGATGGTGCCGGTTTCGCCAACGGCGCCGATTCTCACCGTGGCAACCTTTTTCCCGGGCACGAAGATGCGCAGTGCCGGAAGGTCCGGGCCGTACGCTTCACCCGACTGCGACGCCTGCAGCGTGGCGAGCGAACGCACGGTGACACCGGCGATGACCTGATGGGTGGTTGGCGCGATCGTTGGGCCCTCTAACTCGGCACCCCCGGGCTCGAGCCCGATCTCGGAACTCTGCTGCATGGAGGCGAGTACCCGGCCGCCAACCGTCTGCACGTGAACGACAGGCGCGGCGACGGTGGGCGCGAGACCCGCGAGAGGCACGACGTGCTGGGTTCCCGCGGCGACCACGATGCCCGTGGCGCCCGGGGCGTCGACGATTCCCGACTCGCCATAGATGGTCAGGTTGACCGTGGCCGGCACCGGGCTCGGGTTCGTGAGCAGCACGAGGCTTGTCTGACCGAGACTCGTGGCCCCGCCGACGAGCCAGCTGTCGGATGAAGGTTCGTCGCATGCAGAGGCGGCAAGGCCTGCGAAGTCTTGCTGCGCCGCCTGCTGGATCTGGCTTGCCGCCAGTTGAGGCGGCTGTGTCGTGCCTTGCGGGACCGGCACCGTCACGGTGAGCGGCGCCCCAAAACGGCCGGCCTCCGTGTCATCGACGGCATTGAGCGCATCGGTCTGCAGCGCCGCGTGGCCGAGCGACGTTCCCGACATGATCGTGGCGCGCCCGAATGCGGATGCGGCGGTCGCCGCGGTCGAATCTGCCGCGAGTGCAAGCAACGGTCCGGCGCAGACGCGTTGCTGGTCTGCCGCGACGGGAGAGACGATGGTCGCCGGCGGCGTCACGGCTCTGCGCGGCAGCGGCAAGACGGCGGCACCGGCAATCGTCACGACGGCGACTCCGAACCCCACGAGACCTGCGATCGCGCGTGCGCTGATCCGGGCAACTCCAGTCTTAGTCGGCACGATTGCCTCCGTCCAGGCCTGAATCGACCAGGTCTTCGGAGTTGTCGGTCGTGGCCGCAGCGCGCGCGGCGCTCGCGTCCACCGTGTCATCCAGGTCCCTGGCACCCGCCGGGTGCTCCGCAGCCTCCGCGTCCGTCTCCGGATCGTCCAGCGGGAGTGCCCGTTCCGGCGGGTTGTGCCCGTTCCGCCGGTCACTATCCGCCGGAACGGGCACATCGCCGCGTTCCGTCGCCGCGCGACGGGATCGCCGCGAGCTGAGAACCGGAACCGTGCCCCGCGCACTGGTGCGCCCCGTCGGAATCGCAATGAGCAGCATGAGGCCGAGCACAATCGCCTGGCCGACAATCACGATCCAGCGGGTGAGTCCACCCGCGTCCGCCGGGATCAGCGCCGCGGCCGGCGTCGCCGAGGTCCCCGATCCGACGCCCCACAGTTGGCCGACCGCCGTTTCGCCGATCGGCGTGAGGACCGCATCAGCGTCCAGGGCGGACACCGCGCGGCTGTCCATCCGGCTCGCGGCCGACGTCTCCCCCGCACCGGGCGTCCGCGCGGGTGGCGCGAGCAGCACATATCCGATGCCGAGATCGGACAGCCGTGATGACGCATCCATGCCGCTCTGCGAGGTGAGATTCCCCGCGAGGGTAGCAAGAGCCAGCTCGCCAGGACTCAGTTGCGTTCTCGTCGAGCTCAGCGTGCTCTGTGCATCAAGTGTCGTCCCAGCGCCGCGGTCCAGCTCGGCCGCGATTCCGCCGTCCGGCTGCGGGGTGAGGCGCAGCGTCCCGGTCCGGGGTTGTGTCGCTGCCTTTGCCGTCGTCACCGCAGGAAGAGTGCTGCCATCGCTCGCGGACACAACGGAACTGCCAAGCGGTATGGCGATCGCGACGGGAAC
>JAUZGC010000097.1 GCA_030840105.1 Microbacteriaceae bacterium | reverse complement strand
GCCGGCGTTGGTACCGAGACCATCTTTCGGCGAAATCGCCAGTGCGACACGGGAACCCTGCTTCATGCACTGAAGGCCGCTGTCGAGCCCGGTGAGCCCGGACTGACCAACGACGACGCTCGCCGCGCCAGAGGCGGTGTAGCCGCTCGACGCGATGAGCGAACCCGTCGTCGAGTTGTAGATGTTGTACTGCATGACGACTTCCTGGCCCTTTTCAATGGGCGCGCCCGTGCCTGCGTCGATCACCTTGCGCTGCGTCGTTGCGGTCTTCAGCGGCGTTGGGAACGAGACGTTCGGAGCTTTGCCCACCGGGCCACTGACCGAAATCAGGTTGGATGCTGCCCCCGCGTGCGCCGCGCTCGCGCAACTGGCGTTGGGGTCACTGCTGCACGCTGAAAGCGTGACAAGAAGCAGGCTGGCGGCTACGAACAGTGCGGGTGCTCTGCGCACAAGTCCTCTTTCGGTGCGGTCAACAGGAGATGAAGGGCGAGCCTCCGGCCTCCCATGTTAGTTGATGGATTGAGGTGAGTCCGGCCCGTCGCCGCCGTCACCGGATTCGTCTGTCGCGCCGAGACCACGTGCCTTCGAGAGCTCAGCGCTCGCTCCGGCGGCACGAACGCGCTTGCGCAGGCTCTTGGGGCTGACCTGGCGATCGCCGAGGGAGCCCGGCGTCCAGGCCTCGACATCCGCGTCGCTGTAGTCGCTTTTCGAGGGTCGCCGCTTCAGCTCGGGCAGCACGGTGCCAGGGGCGAGTCGCCTGGCGGTGATCAGGAAGCCGGTGTGACCGATCATGCGGTGGTCGGGGCGAACCGCGAGGCCTTCGACGTGCCAGCCACGCACCATGGTCTCGCTGGACTGCGGGCCGGTGTACTGCCCGGATGCCCGGATGGCCTCGGCAACGCGCGAGAGCTGCGTGACCGTCGCGACGTAGCACAGCAGCACGCCGCCCGGCTTGAGCGCGGCCGTCACGACATCGAGGCACTCCCATGGCGCGAGCATGTCGAGCACGACCCGGTCGACACTCTGGTCGGCTGCCGTTGTCGGCAGGGTCTCCTGGAGGTCGCCAACGGTCACGGTCCAGTTCTCTGGATCGTGGCCGAGGAAGGTCGCGACGTTGCCACGGGCGACGTCTGCGAATTCGTCGCGACGCTCAAAGGAATGAAGCGTCCCTGCCCGGCCGATCGCGCGAAGCAGCCACAGCGACAGCGCTCCGGAACCGACGCCTGCCTCGACGACCCTCGCTCCGGGGAAGATGTCTGCCAGCGCGAGAATCTGCGCGGCATCCTTCGGATAGATGATGGCCGCGCCGCGCGGCATCGACATGACGAAGTCATTCAGCAGCGGCCGGAGTGCGAGGTGTTCGACGCCCACGTTGTTGGTGACGACGGACCCGTCGGGGATTCCGATGATCGCGTCGTGCTCGAGGATGCCGCGGTGTGTGTGGAACACCTTGCCCGGCTCGAGCGTGATGGTGTTGAGCTTGCCCTTGGGCCCGGTCAACTGCACACGGTCCCCGGCCCGGAACGGTCCGCTGCTCTGCGGCGCCTCCGAACCTGAGAAGTGCGCATGCACGGATTCGGCGTGGGTGGATTCGGCACCCGTCGATTCGCTCATCGTGCGGGTGTCCGGGAAGCTGCGAGGTCGGTGAGGTCGGCGAGCCTGCGCCCGCTGAGCGACTCCCACACCGTGTGCTCGTCACTCTCGGGAAGCGGAATCATGTGCGGCACGCCGATGGCGATCGTCCCTGCCGAGACGGCGGCGGCGAGTCCCGTCAGCGAGTCCTCGATCGCGACCGCCTCGCGCGGGTCGACGCCAAGGAGCTGAGCGGCCTTGAGGTAGGCCTCTGGATGCGGCTTCGCGTTGGTGACGTCGTCGCCGGCGACGATGATGTCGAATCCGTCGAACGGCACGCGCGCGATGATCTGCTCCGCCATCCGCCGCACCGACATCGTGACGACCGACGTCGGGATGCCATGCTCACGGATCTCGGCGAGCAGTTCGAGTGCACCCGGCCGCCAGGGAACGCCGAGTTCGTCGATCATTGTCTGCACGCGGTTGGTGAGCCAGTTGACAATGTCGTCGGCTTCCATCGTGACACCGCGCGACTGCAGGATCCCCGCTGAGTTCCAGAGGCCCGATCCGACCAGAGCCAAGCCGTCGTCGTGGGTCCAGTGGCCTCCGAATGAGGCGACGAGCTCAACCTCGGCTGCCATCCAATACGGCTCGGTGTCGACGAGCGTTCCGTCCATGTCCCATAAAACGGCAGCGGGAACGGGGGCGGGCGTCGGAGTAGTCACGGGGCACAAGTCTACCCGGGGTATTCAGGCACCCTGAGCTGGGCGCCAGCCACCAAACCATGGCCCGACCGTCGCCCGAGGGGCGTGGCTCGATATCCTTGAAGGATGGCGGTGCAACAGGCCGCCTGGGACGAACGGGGTACCGAGCAGTGGCAGAGCGCAAGAGCTTCCTCAGCGGCCGACTTCTGGTTGTCGCTTTCGAGGGCTGGAACGATGCTGGTGAGGCCGCGAGCGGTGCCGTGCGCACGCTTCAGGACGTGCTCGACGTCGTTCCGATCACCGAGGTCGACCCCGAACTCTACTTCGACTACCAGTTCAACCGCCCGACGATCGTGGTCGACGATGACGGGCACCGCCACCTCGAGTGGCCGTCCGCTACCGTGTATGGCCCGGCGAAGCCCGCCGCGATGCCGGCCGGGCTGGCCGATGACGCGCAGCTTCAGGTGAGCGGTAACAACGTCGGCAACATTTACCTGCTCCTTGGCACCGAGCCGTCGCGGAGCTGGAAGGGCTTTACCGCCGAGATTCTGGATGCTGCCCTCACGGCCGATATCAGCGCCATCGTTTTTCTCGGCGCCATGCTCGCCGATGTGCCGCACACGCGTCCGATTTCGATCTTCACGTCGAGCGAGAACGCCCATGTGCGCAGCGAGCTGCAAATCGAGCGGAGCACGTACGAGGGGCCGGTCGGCATCCTCAGCGCGATTGCCGAAGCAGCGGAAACGGTGGGCATCCCGACCGTCTCGATCTGGGCATCCGTACCGCACTACGTGCACAATGCGCCGAGTCCCAAGGCCATGCTTGCGCTCATCGACAAGCTCGAGGAACTCGTCGACGTGACGATTCCCCGCGGGAACCTCGTTGAGGAGGCCGCCGAGTGGGAGTCGGGAATCGACGCACTCGCCGCGGATGACGATGACATGGCGCAGTACATTCAACAACTCGAGCAGGCTCGGGACACGGTCGACTCCCCCGAGGCGAGCGGCGAGGCGATCGCCCAGGAATTCGAGCGGTACCTCCGGCGGCGCGGCGATGGACGCGACGGCCAGGCCGGTGGCCGGGGCGAACGCCCGGACGAGCCTTGGCGTTCCTGACCTAGAGCGCGACGCCGAGCAGCGCCTTGATTGCATTGACGATCTGGCGTGGTTCATCGATGCGCTGTGCGAGCGCGCCGTCCAGGATCCGGAGCGCGGCCGGGGTATCGAGGTCATTGTTCAGTGCCATCCGCACGTCAGCGATAATCGCCGTGGCCGAAACGGATTGGACAGGTCCGTCATCGGATGTCTCGGCCGAGGCAGCGACCGCCGCGCTCCAGCGCTCGAGACGGTCGGTCGCGTCGGCGAGCACGGCATCCGTCCACTCCCAGTTCGAGCGATAGTGGTGCGCGAGGATCGTGAGCCGGATAGCCCGGGGATCGACGCCGCTCTCCCGCAACCGCGAGACAAGCACCAGGTTGCCGAGTGACTTGCTCATCTTCTCGCCCTGGTACGCGACGAGCCCCGCATGGCTGTACACCTGGGCGAGGCGATGCCCGCTGAGTGCCGAGGCGTGCCCGCCACTCAGCTCGTGATGAGGGAAGACCAGGTCGTACCCGCCGCCCTGGACCGTGAAGTCCTTGCCCAAGTGCTTCAGCGCGATGACCGAGCACTCGATGTGCCAGCCGGGGCGCCCCTCGCCCACGCGGGCCGGCCAGGACGGCTCGCCGGCGCGTGCCGCGCGCCAGAGCAGCGGATCGAGCGGGTCGCGCTTGCCTGCCCGGTCGGGGTCTCCCCCGCGCTCGGCCGACAGGGCGAGCATCGTGGCTCGATCGAGGTTGCTCTCCTCGCCGAGGACCCATGGCGCCGCGGACTGTGCCCCCGCGGTGTCGAAATAGATGTCGTCTTCGTCCGATTCCTCGGTCGGCACGCGATACGCGATGCCGCGGTCGAGAAGCGTGCAGACCGCCTCGGCGATCTCCCCGATCATCTCGGTCACCGCGACGTAATGGTCTGGCGGAATGATGTCGAGGCTGGCCATGTCCTGGCGGAAGAGCTCGATCTGGTCGTCGGCGAGCGTGCGCCAGTCGACCCCGGTCGCCGTGGCGCGCTCGAGCAGCGGATCGTCGATGTCGGTGATGTTCTGCGCGTAGTGCACGTGGTAGCCGGCGTCACGCCAGACGCGCTGGAGGGTGTCGAAGGCCAGGTAGGTGGACGCATGGCCCATGTGCGTCGCGTCATACGGCGTGATGCCGCAGACATAGAGCCGGGCGATATCGTGCGGCTTGGCCTGCACGAGCGACTGCGTCGCTGTATCGAAGATCATTGGTGCTGCCGACCGACCAGGCACCGTAGGGATTTCGGGTCTGGTCCACGCTTTCACCAGATCAGCCTATGCGGTCATCACGCCCGTCGAGAGCAGCACGATGAGGAGGATTCCCAGCGCGATGCGGTAGATGACGAACGGAAGGAAACTGCGCCGCGAGATATACCCCATGAAGAATGCGATGACGAGAAGGCCGACTCCGAACGCCACGACGGTGGCCGCCGCCGTCTCGATCGGGCCGAAGACCTCGGGCGTACACGTGCCGGCCAGCGCGGCCTTGGATGCGGCGACACACGGGTCCTTGATCGACTTGTAGAGCTGGTAGAAGCCGCTGCCGAACACGGCGGGCACGGCAAGAAGGAAGGAGTAACGTGCGGCTGCACGGCGCTGGTACCCCATGAAGAGACCTGCGGTGATCGTCCCGCCGGAGCGCGAAACCCCGGGAATGAGCGCGAGCGACTGCGCCAACCCGAAGATGATGCCGTCGCGCCAGGTCAACTCCTTGAGTTTGCGCGTCCTGCGCCCGACAAGGTCCGCGATCCCGAGCAGGATGCCGAAGCCGATCAGGGTACCCGCGACGATCCAGAGCGAGCGAAGCGTCGTTTCGATCGCGGTCTGGAAGAGCAGCCCGAGGATGACGATGGGAATGCTGCCGAGGATGACGAGCCAGCCCATCCGCGTATCCGGGTCATCGCGCGGGACTCGCCCGAACAGTGATCCGAACCATCGGCTGGCGATGCGCACAATGTCTTTCCAGAAGTAGATGAGCACTGCGCTCTCGGTGCCCAGCTGCGTGATCGCCGTGAATGCCGCGCCGGGGTCTGCCCCGGTACCCAGCCACTCGCCGACGATTCGGATGTGCGCACTCGACGAAACGGGGATGAACTCGGTCAGGCCCTGCACGAGGCCGAGGATGAGCGCATTGATCAGGTTCACGGGAGCCTTTCCGGGCTGCGGCCGGGCTCAGTATTCGAGCAGCAGGTCGGCCAGGACATTCCTGCCAAACACTAGCGCGTCGAGCGGCACTCGCTCGTCGACACCGTGGAACATGCCGGGGAAGTCCATCTCTGCCGGCAGCCGCAGTGGCGCGAAACCGTACCCCTTGATGCCGAGCTTGCTCAGCGCCTTGTTGTCCGTGCCGCCGGAGAGCAGGTATGGGAGCACGGGTGCACCTGGATCGTGCTTGCCGAGCGTCGAGACGATCGAGTCGATCAAGGGCCCGGAGAAGTCCACCTCGAGCCCGATGTCCCGGTGCATGATCTGGATCTCGATGTCGGGACCGATGAGCTCCTGCACCTGGGCGAGCACGGCATCCTCTTCGCCGGCCAGGGTGCGGATGTCGATGAGCGCCTCGGCCGTGTCAGGGATCACATTGTGCTTGTATCCGGCGTTCAACAGCGTCGGGTTGCTCGTGGTGCGCAGCGTGGCCAGGATGAACCTGGATGCCGTTCCCGTCTTCAAGACCAGCTCGTCCGGCCCGATGCGCTGCGGATCGACGTTCAGGATGCGTGCCAGCTCACCCAGCAACTGCGTCGTCGTGTTGGTCAGCGTGATCGGCCAATCGAGGCGGCCGACCTTGACGACGGCCTCGGCGAGCCGTGTGATCGCGTTCTCGCGGACGATGTGGGAGCCGTGGGCAGCCCGCCCGCGTGCGATGAGCTTGATCCAGATCAGGGACTTCTCCCCCGTCTGCATGAGGTAGGCGCGCTGGCCGTCGAGGTCGATCGAGTAGCCGCCGACCTCGCTGATGGCCTCGGTCGCGCCCTCGAAAAGCTGGGGCTGGGTGTCGACGAGGTGGTGCGAGCCACGTCGGCCGCCGTCTTCCTCGTCTGCGAAGAAGGCAACGACGAGGTCGCGTTGCGGCTGCCCGCCCGAACCGAGGATGTCGCCGAGCGCGGTGATGATCATCGCGTCCATGTTCTTCATATCGACTGCGCCACGACCCCAGAGCATGCCGTCCTTGATCTCGCCGCCGAACGGATCGACCGACCAGTTCTTCGGGTCGGCGGGAACGACATCCAGGTGACCGTGCACGACGAGCGCGCTCTTGGTGCGGTCCCGTCCTTCCACCCGGGCGACGACGCTCGTGCGCCCCGGCTCCGAATCGAAGAGCTGCGGAGTAAGGCCAAGGCGAGCCAGGTGCGCTTCGACGTACTCGGCGGCATCCGTCTCGCCATTCGACTTCCCCTCGCCGTAGTTCGTGGTGTCGAAGCGGATGAGATCGCGAGCAATGACGGCCGTTTCGTCGAGTGGGGCGGCGTCGGGGGCTGGGGTCATGGGCTCAACGCTACCCGGGCGATTGCGTGGCCACCAAGGCCGCAAACGCCATCAATTTTCATGCTAAGGTCGTACCTCGGCAGCTGATTCGTCAGCGGCCAAAACACACGCGCGGGTGGCGGAAATGGCAGACGCGCTAGCTTGAGGTGCTAGTGCCCGTATAGGGCGTGGGGGTTCAAGTCCCCCCTCGCGCACACTGTGTTGAGACAGTTGAAATGCCCCGGCCTTCGGCCGGGGCATTTCGTTTGTTGCGGTTAGCGCAGCTGGTTGCGCTGGGTTGCCCACTTGACTTCGGCGTCGGCTGCCTCGCCGCCCGTGGCCTCGGCGGTGGTACGGGCGTTGAGTTCGGCGGCGGCGTAGTAACCCGGGATGACCTTCGCGTGCAGGGCACCCCATGCGCCAGCGTCTTCGCGCGCCCAGGTCTGCTGCAGTTCGCTGATGACCGCTTCGGTGTCGATTACGGTCACACCGGCCTGGCTCAGACGCGCGATCGACACACGCTGGGAAGTTTCGGAGTAGGCGCCGGAGGCGTCGATGAGCGCGTAGACCTTGTATCCGTCGGCGAGAGCGGACAGGGCGGGTTCGACAACGCAGATGCTCGTCATGATGCCGGCGATGATGAGTGTCTTCCGACCGGTCTCGGCCACCGCGGTGCGGAACCCCTCGACATCCCACGCGTTGATCTGACCCTGACGGGCAACGTAGACGGTGTGTGGGGCATTGTCGAACACCTCCGGGATCAGCGGCCCGTTTGTGCCTGCCGGCACGGAGGCGGTCGCCACGACGGGCACCTTCGCGAGGGTGGCGGCAGTTGCCGCAGCGGCGACATTGGTGCGCAGGTCGTTGATGGACCCGTCGGCGACAACCTGAAGCAGACCACTCTGGTGATCGACGAGAAGCAAGACGGCGTCGTTGGGGTCGATGAGGCCATTGGTCGCGGTGTTCATGAGTATGGTTTCACTTTCGGACAGGGACCGCCGTGGCGGATCGGGCGCTTCCCGACACAACCCACAACCGGTCAGGACCCGGCAGCAATCCCGATCAGAATTGATCGCTGGAGATATCGTTTATCTTGCGATCTGATTGATCGCCGTAGAATCTCACGATGGAGTTGAAACAGCTGGAGTATTTCGTGGCCGCGGCAGAGGAATTGAGCTTCACCAGGGCGGCGAAGCGCTGCCACGTCGTGCAGTCTGCAGTCAGCGCCTCGATCAAAGCCCTCGAGGTGGAACTCGGCACGGAACTGTTCGACCGAACAACCCGTCGGGTGCGTCTCACCGACGATGGCGAAACGTTGCATGGTCGGGCGCGGGATGTGTTGCGCAGCGCCGACATTGCCCGCTCGTCCCTCAGCTCTCAGGGGGATGCGTTGCGTGGTCGCCTGGCGATAGGGGTGATGCAAGGGGCGTGGCAGGGCATGCCGCAAGCGATCGGCCTGATGAAACTGCGCCACCCGGAGGTGCGCATCC
>JAUZGC010000086.1 GCA_030840105.1 Microbacteriaceae bacterium | reverse complement strand
ATCGCGGTCGCCGGCAAGCGCGGGTCCGCGCCGACGATGGTGCTGGGGCGGGCGGCGTTCGGGGTGCGGGGCAACAAGCTGCCGGCGGTCATCTCGTGGGTGCTCACGGTCGGCTGGGAGACCGTGCTGATCATCCTCGCGACGCTGGCCACCGCGACGGTGTTCCACCGCCTCGGGGTGGGCGGCGGGACCGGGACCGAAGTCATCGCGCTGATCGTGGTCGCCGGGCTCACGGTCACCGGCGGGGTCCTGGGCTTCGACCTGATCATGCGGATGCAGACCGTGATCACAGTCGTGACGGCGGTGCTGACCGTCGTGTTCATCGGGCTCGTCGCCGACAAGATTCACTGGCACACCGTGTCGGCGATCCCGGGCGGCTCGGCGCAGAGCGTGATCGGGGCCCTGGTGTTCGTGATGACCGGGTTCGGCCTCGGCTGGGTCAACGCCGCCGCCGATTACTCCCGCTACCTTCCGCGGAACAGCAGGAGCTCGGGCGTCGTGGGCTGGACGACGTTTGGATCCTCGCTCGCACCGATCATCCTGCTCGTCTTCGGCATCCTGCTTGCCGGCTCGTCGAAGGAGCTCAACACCGCGATCGCCGCGGACCCGATCGGTGCGCTCGCGACCCTGCTTCCGACCTGGTTCCTGATTCCGTTCGTGATCGTCGCCGTGCTCGGGCTCGTCGGCGGTGCGGTGCTCGACATCTACTCGTCCGGACTCGCACTGCTGAGTGCCGGGGTGAGGATCCCGCGTTACGTGGCGGCCGGGATCGACGGGGTCCTGATGGTCGCCGGTTCCGTCTACGTCGTCTTCTTCGCCGGCAACTTCCTCGGGCCGTTCCAGGGCTTCCTGATCACGCTTGGCGTGCCGATCGCCGCGTGGTGCGGCATCCTCGTGGCAGACATCAGCCTGCGTCGCCGGGACTACGCCGAGATCGAGCTGTACGACCGTCGTGGGCGATACGGCAGCGTGCGCTGGCTCTCCATCGTCCTGATTGTCGTCGGAACGATTCTCGGCTGGGGGCTCGTGACAAACGGTTTCGCACCCTGGCTGGCCTGGCAGGGCTACTTCCTCGGGCCATTCGGACTCGGCGGCCCCACGGGGGACTGGGCGTTCGCAAACCTCGGCGTGCTCGTTGCGCTCCTGGTCGGGTACCTCGGCACCATCCTGTTCGGGCGCGGCGCGATTCGGGCGCAGGAGGACGCGCCGATCGTGCCGGTCAGCGGCGCTGTGCCTGTCAGTGGAACTGCATCCCTCGAGGCGGACCGTGCCGTCGCGGTGGACCCGGCGACGGGGGCAGAGCAGGCATGAGCGAGCGCATTGCCGGTGGCCAAACGGATGCACCGTGGCTCGTCGTCGTTGACATGCAGAAGATCTTCGGGCTGCCTTCGAGCGAGTGGTTTGCGCCACGCTTCGCGGAGGCATCCGCTGGTGTTCAATCGCTCGTGACGGCATTCGGGCCGCGGGTGATCTACACGCGCTTTCTTGCGCCGGAGTCTCCGGAGGGAGCCTGGCGTGACTACTACGAGGACTGGCCGTTCGCGCTCGATCCCGCCAGCGCCGGGCTGTACGACATGATGCCGGAATTCGATACGACCGGGCGCACCATGATCGACCGTACGACGTTCGGCAAGTGGGATGCAGGTCTCGCTGCTGCGCTCGGTGGCAGCAACGAGATCGTGCTCGTGGGTGTGTCGACCGACTGCTGCGTGCTCTCCACGGCGCTCGGCGCGGCCGACGCGGGCATTCATGTGCGGGTTGCGGCCGACGCCTGCGCCGGCGTGTCGGATGCCGACCATCAAAGGGCCCTCGACGTGATGGCACTGTATCGGCCGCTGATAGAGATCACGACCGTCGACGAGGTCAACCAGAGCCTCGTCGACGCAGGTGGCGCGACGCTCGCGCGGGAGTGAGCTCGGCCGTGAGCCAGAGGATTCATGCTCGTACCAGGCGCCGGATGCCGTCGCCGACGCCACTCAAGCACGAACAGATCGCGGCGGCGCTGGAGCGGGACATCCGCAGCGGCGTCGTCACGCATGGCGGGCAGCTTCCCGGTGAGACGACGCTCGCCGAGCGGTTCTCGGTAAGCCGCAACACCGTGCGGGCCGCGCTCGCCGAGCTGAGCAGGGAGGGCCTGATCATCACGCGATCGGGCAAGGGCTCCTTCGTGACGTACGACGAACGACCGCTCGACGCCAGGCTTGGCTGGGCGGAAGCCCTGCAGCACGACGGTGTCGAGACGCGTTTTGAGGTGCTGCGGCTGGAGCAGATCCGGGATGACGCGCTCGCCGGCACGCTCGGCGTCGACTCGCCCGACTTCATCGCGATCGATCGCCTGCGCACTGTCGTCGGCGGACCGGCCATCGCCTTCGAGCGCAGCCGTTTGCCCGTGACACCCGCAACCGCCGGGATGCCGGAGCGCGGGCTCCCGTCGTCGTTGACGCAAGCGCTGGTGGAAGCCGGCCTCATTGCCAGTCACGGCGAACAGCGCGTGGGTGCTCGCCCGCTCACGCCCGAGGAGGCCGCGGAACTCGGACGAGCCGCCGCGGACTGGTTCCTCTGCGACCATCGCACCATGTGGTCGGCCGACGGCAGACTCGTCGAGGACGTCGAGAGTCTGCTCGACCCCACGCATTTCGGGCTGCGGCTGCAGTTTGCGGAGGAGTGAACGTGACCAGAAAGGTCGAGGCGTGACAACGCGCACGGAACGCGCGGATGCAGCGCACCGGGCGGAGTCGGCACTGTGGGGGCTTGCGATCGGCGACGCGCTCGGCATGCCGACACAGCTCATGTCACGTTCCGAGGTGGAGCGCCGCTTCGGGTCGATCACGACCTTCGAGCCCGCCGCGGCCGATCACCCGATCGCGGCCGGGCTCCCGGCCGGATCCGTCACGGATGACACGGAGCAGGCGGTCCTGCTCGCCCGGCACCTCCTGGCGCACGGGGGTCACGTCGACGCTGCGGCGTTCGCGCGGGAACTCGTGGCCTGGGAGGACGACATGCGCGCCCGCGGCTCGCTCGACCTGCTCGGGCCATCCACCACGGCGGCGGTCGCCGCCATTCTTGCAGGTACGCCTGTCGAGGACGCCGGTCGTTTCGGCGCGACCAACGGTGCGGCCATGCGCGTCACGCCGGTCGGGCTCAGCGCGTCATCCGCCGACCTGCCCGCTCTCGTCGGCCGCGTCGTCGAAGCGAGCCGGGTGACCCACAACACGGGCGTCGCGCTGGCGGGCGCCTCGGCGGTCGCGGCCGCGGTCAGCGCTGGGATCGACGGGGCGAGCCTCACCGAAGCGTTCGGTGTCGCCATCGAAGCGGCCAGGCTGGGTGCCGGCCGCGGTCACTGGGTCGCCGCGGCGAGCGTCTCCCGCCGCATCGAATGGGCGGTCTCGCTCGCCGACCCGGACGATCCCGCTGGCTCGGAGCGCACGCTGTACGAGCTCATCGGGACGTCGCTCGTGACGCAGGAATCCGTGCCAGCCGCGTTCGGCATCCTCGCCACGCACCCCGACGATCCGTGGGCCGCGTGCCTTGCCGCCGCGTCGCTCGGCGGCGACTCCGACACGATCGCGGCCATGGCCGGAGCAATCGGCGGGGCGTGCCTGGGCATGGATGCTTTTCCCGCGGATGCCATCGAGACGGTCCGGCGGGTCAACCGGCTCGATCTCGGGGACCTCGCGCGCGCGCTGGTGGCGCTGCGGTGAGTGGCCAGATCCACCGCCTCGTGAGCGTCGGGAACGTCGTGATCGACCTGACCGCGACCGTGCCGGCGCTCCCCGAACGCGGCGGCGACGTGGTCGCCACCGACTCGCGGCTCACACCGGGCGGGAGCTTCAACGTGCTCGTCGCGACCAGTCGGCAGGGGTTGCCCGCGGCATACGGTGGCGCCCACGGCAGCGGGCCGTTCGGCGAGCTCGCCCGATCCGCGATGCTCGACGAGGGCATCGAGATCCTGCTCCCGCCGACGGCGGGTGCCGACACCGGCTACGACGTCGCACTGACCGATGCCGGAGGCGAGCGCACGTTCATCACGGCGATCGGAGCGGAGGCGACGCTGACGGCGGAGCGTCTTGCGGCACTCGAACTGCGAATCGGAGACGCCGTCCATGTGTCCGGGTATGGACTGCTCCGGTTGCCGAACCGTGACGCGATCGTCGACTGGCTGCGGCGCATTCCGCGCACGGTCACCGTGCTGGTCGACCCTGGTCCCCTCGGTGCGCAGATTCCGCAAGACGTCCTCGAGTCGGTGCGTGCGAGGGCCGACTGGTGGAGCTGCAATGCACGGGAGGCGACACTCGCCACCGGCTTGGCCGATCCCCTCGAAGCGACGCGCGCGCTCGCGGCGGCCGCGCCGGGTCGTGGGGTCATCGTGCGGCTCGGGCCGGATGGTTGCCTTGTCGCCGTGGCGGGCGCGATCGAGCACGGCGCGGTCGAGCAGGTCGACGGCTTCCCGGTTCAGGTGGTCGACACCAACGGCGCGGGCGATGCGCACGTCGGCGGATTCCTCGCCGCGCTCGCCGGGGGAGCCGATCTGGTGCAGGCCGCGCGCCGCGCGAACGCCTGCGCCGCGATCGCCGTGAGCCGGCGGGGGCCGGCTACGGCACCCACGAAGGACGAGGTCGACGCACTGCTTCGTGGCAGCATCCGCTGACGACGGGGGCCGGACCGGCGGCTGGCGGCACCGGGCCACGCGGGGTGCCCCTGCTATGCTGGCCTCGTCGCAACTGGCGTTCAGATGGTCACCATCGGGGAGCGACTGACACGGATTCGGCCGCGCGCCTGGGCTGATACGGATATCCCTTTATAGCGTCCGATTCCCTGTCACGAAGGAGCCAGTTTTGTCCGACAAACTTCCCTCGACGTTCACCGCGCCTCTCTCCGAGGTCGACCCCGAGATCGCTGCCGTACTCGAGCAGGAGCTCGGCCGCCAGCGCGACTACCTCGAGATGATCGCGAGCGAGAACTTCGTTCCGCGCGCCGTGCTCGAGTCCCAGGGCTCGGTCCTGACCAACAAGTATGCCGAGGGATACCCTGGTCGCCGCTACTACGGCGGATGCGAGTTCGTCGACATCGCGGAGCAGCTCGCGATCGATCGCGCCAAGAGCCTGTTCGGTGCCGAGTACGCCAACGTCCAGCCGCACTCGGGTGCGACCGCGAACGCGGCCGTGCTCTCGGCGATCGCGACGCCGGGTGACACCATCCTGGGCCTCGAGCTCGCGCACGGTGGCCACCTCACGCACGGCATGAAGCTCAACTTCTCCGGCAAGCTCTACAACGCCGTGTCGTACGGCGTCGACCCGGAGTCCTTCCTCGTCGACATGAACGTGGTGCGCGACAAGGCGCTCGAGCACAAGCCGCAGGTCATCATCGCTGGCTGGTCCGCCTACCCGCGCCAGCTCGACTTCGCCGCGTTCCGTGCGATCGCCGACGAGGTGGGCGCCAAGCTCTGGGTCGACATGGCGCACTTTGCCGGACTCGTCGCCGCCGGTGTGCATCCGTCGCCCGTTCCGCACGCGGATGTCGTCAGCTCCACGGTGCACAAGACCATCGGCGGGCCGCGCAGCGGCTTCATCCTGAGTCGCGACATGGAACTGGCGAAGAAGCTCAACTCCAACGTGTTCCCCGGCCAGCAGGGTGGGCCGCTCATGCACGTGATCGCCGCGAAGGCGACCGCGTTCAAGCTCGCCGCGACGCCAGAGTTCAAGGACCGGCAGGAGCGCACCATCCGTGGTGCCCAGATCCTTGCCTCGCGCCTGACCGCTGACGACTCGCGCGCCGGTGGCGTCGACGTGCTGACGGGCGGCACGGATGTGCACCTCGTGCTCGCCGACCTGCGCAACTCGCCGCTCGACGGCCAGCAGGCCGAGGACGTGCTGCACGAGGTCGGCATCACCGTCAACCGCAACGCCGTGCCGTTCGACCCACGCCCGCCGATGGTCACGTCCGGCCTGCGCATTGGTACGCCGGCACTAGCGACGCGTGGCTTCGGAGACGAGGAGTTCACCGAGGTCTCCGACATCATTGCCACGGCTCTGAAGCCCGGGGCGGATGTCGCGGGGCTGCGCGAGCGCGTCCGCACGCTCACCGACGCCTTCCCGCTCTACCCGGGGCTCAACCCGAGTGGACAGGTTTCCGTGTCGGTCGAGCTGCCATCCAGCGTCGAAGAGCGATGACAGCGCACGCACCGATGACCGCACAGATTCTCGACGGCACCGCAACGGCTGCCGCCATCAAGTCAGAACTTGCCCGGCGCATCACCGTGTTGCGTGAGCGCGGCATCCTGCCGGGGCTCGGCACGGTGCTCGTCGGCGAGGACCCTGGATCCCAGTGGTACGTCGCGGGCAAGCACCGCGACTGCGCCGAGGTCGGTATGTCGTCGATCCGTCGCGACCTCCCGGAGTCGGTCACGCAGGAGGAGCTCGAGGCGGTCATCGACGAGCTCAACGCCGATCCGGAGTGCACCGGTTACATCGTGCAGTTGCCGCTGCCGAAGCACATCGACACCGACGCCATCCTGGAGCGGGTCGACCCGGCGAAGGATGCGGACGGGCTGCACCCGACCAACCTCGGTCGGCTCGTATTGAACGCGAACCGCCCGATCACGTCGCCGCTGCCGTGCACGCCGCGTGGCGTCATCGAACTCATCCAGCGCCACGGCATCGAGCTCGCGGGCAAGCACGTGGTCGTGATCGGCCGTGGTGTGACGGTCGGCCGTGCGATCGGCTCGCTGCTCACGCGGCGCGATGTCAACGCGACGGTCACCCTGACGCACACCGGCACGGTCGACTTGGCTTCGCACCTCAAGGCGGCGGACGTGATCGTCTCGGCCGCGGGTGTCCCCGACCTCGTGACGGCCGCCGATGTGCGACCGGGCGCTGTCGTGCTCGACGTCGGAGTCAGCCGCATCACGGATCCGGTCACGGGCAAGAGCAGGGTCGCGGGCGATGTGGCTGCGGATGTCGCATCCGTCGCGTCGTGGATCTCGCCGAACCCCGGTGGCGTCGGGCCGATGACCCGCGCTCTCCTGCTGCAGAACGTCGTGGAGATGGCTGAGCGTTCGCTCGACGCGTAGCGCTGCCGCCACTTGTGGTGGTTGAGTAGGCCGCTCGCGGCCGTATCGAAACCACCGGAGAGCAAAACCCGCCGAAACCCCGCGAGTCCGCACAAATGGCGATTGGCTGAGACCGGTGTCGCCATTTGCGCAGACTCGGGCGCTCGAGCCGCGCTGGAGACCCTCTGCGGATGTCGCACGCACGACTTGCCGGCGCGGGGCGACGCAGTGCATGGCTCCGAGTAGCATCGCGTACATGGTCGATACGCTGACGAACCGCCTGGTGCTGCATCCGATCGATGCGGTCGAGGCGGAGCGAATTCTCGGCGGCGTGGCGACCAGCGAGGATGCCTGGGCCGGCGGCTACCCGTCGGAGAGCGACCTCAAAGCGGTCGGCAATCTGCTCGCGGCGACCGTCGCCGGCGGCGACCAGCGACCGTGGGGGTATTACCTGCTGCGGAGACGAATCGATGGGCTGGCGATCGGCGGCATCGAGTTCTTCGGGCCGCCCGATGACGCCGACACAGTCGAGATCGGGTACGGGCTGGTTCCGGATGCCCGCGGACACGGATTCGCAGCGGAAGCCCTGGCCGCTGCGATCGGCATCGCCCGCGCGGGCGGTGCGAAGCGCGTGGTCGCCAACACGAGCCCGGACAACGTCGCCTCGCAGCGCACCATGCGCGACGTCGGGATGCCGCGGGTCAGCACCAACGACGGCGCCTGGCACTACGAGCTGTTGCTGGATTCCAACCAGTAGCGTTCTGGCGATCGTGCCGATTGAGTAGCGCGCCAGCGCGTATCGAAATCCCGGAAATGGTGACCGGCAGGACGGCTAAGCGTTCGCGGTGCGGTGCCGCTCCGTGTGACTCACGTAGCCGGCAGCATTCCTGCGGATGCCGGCCAGCTCGGCATCCGTAATCTCGCGTCGCACTTTGCCTGGCACGCCGGCGACGAGCGAGCGCGGAGGAACGACCGTGCCCTCAAGAACAACAGTGCCGGCGGCCAGGAGTGAGCCGGCCCCGATGACTGCGCCGTTCAGGACGGTCGCGCTCATGCCGACGAGAACGTCGTCCTCGACGGTGCAGCCGTGCAGCACGGCGCCGTGGCCGACCGAAACACCTGCGCCCAACGTCAGCGGGAAGCCGTGGTCGACGTGGCAGGAGACGTTGTCCTGCAGGTTCGACCGTGCGCCGATCACGATCGGCTCGGCCTCGGCTCGAAGAACCGCGTTGTACCAGACGCTCGCTCCAGGGTGCAGCGTGACGTTCCCGGCCAGCACCGCGCCGGGCGCGACCCAGGCGTCGGCGTCGATGGTCGGTTCGAGTGCCTCGCCGAGCGAGATGATCCGTGCGTCGCTGTGCGCTCCCATGCGTGCAAGCCTATGCAATCCGGATGCCGGATGCCCAGCGCCGCGGGCGCCGTCTCAGAGACCCAGTTCGCGGAAGGCGCCGTCCGCCGCGGTGACCGTGAACGTGTCCGGCAGCGAGTATCCGTGCTCGGAGAATGCCCCGTCGATCGCCACCCGCAGCCGCGACGACAGCTCGCTCGGCACGAGCGCGATGGCCGCTCCGCCGAAGCCGCCCCCGGTCATCCGCGCCCCGATCGCGCCGTTGGTCTGCGCCGTCTCGACCGCGAGATCGAGCTCGGGGACGGAGATTTCGAAGTCGTCGCGCATGGAGCGGTGCGAGGCATCCAGAAGCTCGCCGATCGCGGTCGGGCCGTGCTCACGCAGCGTGCGCGCGGTGTCGAGGACGCGCTGGTTCTCGGTCACGACGTGCCGCACCCGTCGGAACGTCTCGTCGTCGAGCACGTTGCGCGCGCGATCAAGGTCGTCCACCGTGACGTCGCGCAGCGACTCGACGCCCAGCGCAGAAGCGCCCGCCTCGCAGGATGCCCGGCGTTCCGCATATCCGCCCGTCGCGTGCGTGTGGCTCACGCCCGTGTCGATAACCAGAATCTCGAGCCCGGCGGCTTCGAGCCCGAGCGGGATGATCTCGGCCTCCAGGCTTCGGCAGTCGAGGAAGACACCGGAGTCGCGGCGGCCGAGCAGGGAGGCCGACTGGTCCATGATGCCCGTCGGGGCGCCGACGGCGACGTTCTCCGCGCGCTGGCCGACCGTGGCGAGGGTGCGGGGGGCGAGGTCGAGCCGCCACACCTCATTGAGTGCGACGGCCACTGCGCTCTCGATCGCAGCGGACGACGACAGTCCGGCGCCGACCGGCACTGTCGAGTCGATATAGATGTCGAAACCGGGCACGGCAGCCAAATCGGCGCCGAATTGGCCGAGCGCCCACGCGACGCCCAGCGGATAAGCCGCCCAGCCGTGCAGGTTGTCCGGGGCGAGGTCGGCGAGATCGATCTCGACGACCTCATCGGCGAACTCGCTCGCGACCCTGGCAACGCGATCGGTGCGCGCGCCGAGCGCAACCAGCGTCCGACGGTTGATCGCGAATGGCAGGACGAAGCCCTGGTTGTAGTCGGTGTGTTCGCCGATCAGGTTGACTCGGCCGGGGGCCGACCAGACGCCGTCCGCGCGGCGGCCAAAGAGTTCCTCGAACGTGTTCTGCACGTCGTGTCGCATGTCGCTCATTCGGATGTCTCTCCCGTTCGCGCATCCGCCCGTTCGACGCCGGAGCGGATGAAGGCCGCCGCCTGCTCGGGCGGTACGTCACCGATCCATGCCCCCATGGCGGCTTCGGAGCCGGCCAGGTACTTGAGCTTATCCGCCGCGCGACGCGGCGACGTGACCTGCAGCATGAGGCGGATCTCGTCCCTGCGCACGCCGACCGGCGCCTGGTGCCACGCGGCGATGTACGGGGTCGGTGTCTCGTAGAGGGCGTCGATGCCACGCAGCAGGCGCAGGTAGAGCACTGCCAGTTCATCGCGTTCCGCCTCACTCGTGACAGCGAAATCCGGGACGTGACGGTGCGGCAGCATGTGCACCTCGATCGGCCAGCGGGCGGCGAACGGCACGAATGCCGTCCAGTGCTCCCCAGTGAGGATGACGCGCTCCGACGCGCGCTCGCCCTCGAGGATGTCCGCGAAGAGCGTTGGACCGTACTGGTCGAGCGAGGCGATGAGCCTCTCCGTCCGCGGCGTGATGTACGGATACGCGTAGATCTGGCCGTGCGGGTGGCGCAGCGTGACGCCGATCGCCTCGCCGCGGTTCTCGAACGGGAAAACCTGGCGGATGCCGGGCATCGCCGACAACGCGGCGGTGCGGTCCGCCCACGCTTCGATCACGGTGCGTGCGCGTGAGCGCGTCAGGGTGCCGAACGAGCCTTCGTGTTCCGGGCTGAAACACACCACTTCGCACCGGCCGACCGACGTGCGCGTGCGGCCGAGCCCGATGGCGGCGAGATCCGCGATCCCTTCTGGCGCGTTGTCACCGTCGAGCAGAGGGCCGAACGACGGCGATCTGTTCTCGAACACCGCCACGTCGTAGTTGCTTGGGATCTCGGACGGGTTGGTGGGCGTCGCGGGGGCGAGCGGATCGAGTTCGGCGGGCGGGAGGAAGACGCGGTCCTGCCTGGCCGCGGCGATCGAGACCCATTCGCCGGTCAGAACGTCCTGACGCATCGTGGCGGTCGCGGGGCGAGGTGTGGCTTCGCGCAGGTCGGGGGAGCGATCCGGAGGCAGCGTCGTATCCGCGTCGTCGAAGTAGATCAGCTCTCGTCCGTCGGCGAGCGTGTGCTCGCGCTTGGTGATGTGCGCCATCGGGGCCTTCCTGGGCTGCCTGGCCGGGACTCACGCGTCGTGCGCGAGGGCTCAAATCTTGTGATTTCGAAACCAAGATTAGCCGGATTGCCGCCGATTCGCGATTCAAGCTTATGAATTGACAAAAAAAAGAAAGTGAACGACGATATGGACCATGGGACGCGGCACGAACGATGCAGTGCCGGCGATCGTGCGCCGGCAACGGATGCTCGAACTCATCGGCGAGCACGGTTTCGCACGAGTCTCCGAGTTGAGCGATGCGTTCGAGGTCTCCGATGTGACGGTGCGAAGTGACCTCGACATCCTCGATGAGCACAAGGCGATCCGCAGGGTGCACGGCGGCGCGGTGCTGCGCGGAGGCTCCGGCTTACGCGAGCTCTCGTTCGAGGAGTCGCTGGAGAGTTCGGCCGAGGAGAAGCGGCGGATCGCGCGGGCCGCGGCCGACCTGGTCGTCTCCGGCAGCAGCATCCTGCTCGATGTCGGCACGACGACGGCCGCGATCGCGCGCGCGCTCGTCGCTCGGGACGACCTCGACGATGTGACGATCGTCACGAATGGCCTCAGGATCGCGCTCGACCTCGAAGAGGCGATCCCGCGCTTCCATGTGATCGTGACGGGTGGATCCCTCCGCCCGCTGCAGCACTCGCTGGTCGAGCCGATGGCATCCGTCGTACTCGCCCAGCTGCACGTCGACCTGGCATTCATCGGATGCAACGGGGTGCATCCCGAGCGGGGCGTCACCAATCTGAACCTCCCTGAGGCGGACATCAAGCGCCTCATGGTGGCATCCTCGGCCCGGGCCGTGGTCGTCGCCGACGGCTCGAAGATCGGCCAGGTTCACCTCGGCAAGATCGCGGCCGTGAGCGAGATCGACTCGCTGATCACCGGCGAAACCGCTCCGCCCGAGGCGGTCGAGCAGCTCCGGGCGGCGGGCCTCGGCGTCGTTATCGCGGCCTAAGGTGCCACGCGTGAGCGAGCGCGCGAGGTTTAGGCTAGGCAAATGCGTGCACCAACCGGAGAACAGTTCGAGCTCACTCGGCAGGCACGAGGGCAGGTGTCGCGCGCCGTGATCACCGAGGTGGCCGCGGCCCTGCGCGTCTTCACGGTCGACGGCATCGACCTGGTCGAGCCGTATCCGGAAAGCTCGACGCCCCCGTCGGCAGCCGGCATCGTGCTTGTTCCGTGGCCGAACCGGGTCAAGGATGGCGCGTGGCAGCTGAACGGCGCAAAGCAGCAGCTCGACCTCACCGAACCGGCGCGGCTGAACGCGATCCACGGGCTGCTCCGGCACAGCTCATATCACATCGGTGAACGCAGTGACGGCGCCATCACGCTGACGGCGACCGTCTTCCCGCAATCCGGCTACCCGTTCCTGCTCGACACGAGCGTGCGCTACGAGCTCGTCGACGATGGACTGCACGTCACGCACACGATCACGAACGCGAGTGACACGGATGCCCCGGTCGCGGTGGGCACGCATCCGTATTTCAAGATCGGCGACGTTCCGACGGGCGACCTCACGCTCACACTCTCGGCGGCCACGCACTTCGAAGTCGACGAACGCCTGAACGTGCTCGCCGAGCATCCCGTGGACGGCACGCCATACGACCTGCGCGGTGGAGTACTCGTCCGCGACCTCCACGTCGACGACGGCTGGGGCGGCGTGGCCATCGCGAACGGCGAGAGCTCCCAGACCCTCATGGCCGCGGACGGCCGTACGGTCTCGATGTGGGCCGACGAACACTTCGGCTACGTGCAGGTGTACACCTCACGGAATCTCGCCACCGAGACGACGTCAGAGGTCGCGATCGCGATCGAACCCATGACGGCGCCGACGAATGCGTTCAACTCCGGTCGGGATGTGCAGTGGCTCGCGCCGGGCGACACCTGGACAGTGCGCTGGGGCATCCGCCACGCCGGATTCGCGTCAGCGAACTAGTCGCTGGCGAGTTCGCTCAGGCGGCCCGTGCCGACGAGCGCCCCTTGCGGGTGTGCGCCGAGCTCGTGTGCGCTGAAGTGTCGCGGACTCGGTCGCGCGAGTTCCTCAGTCGTGCGTGTGGTGGGGCCTCAATCACGGCATTGTCCGGCACGGTCACGTCGCGGTCGATCCGCGCGCCAGCAGCGACTTTGACGTGCGCCCCAATCCGGGTATGGCTGCCCAGGTACGCATCGTTTCCGATGTGGCTTTCCCGCCCGACATGAACATTCTGGCCGACGAAGACGCGCTCACCAACGATCGCACCGCGGTCGATCCAGCTGCCTCCGCCGATCCACGATCCGGTGCCAACCTGCGCCCGCGCCTCCACATATGCAGTGGCGTGGACGAACGCGTTCTGGTCGACCAGCGCGCGCGGCGAAACCCGACCGCGTCCGTTCGTGTGGCGCCGGTATTGCGCCACCGTCCCGGTGTCGTGTTCCGCGTCGTGCTCTACGTTCTTGTTCACTGAAATCACTCCGTATTCCATTCATCGCTGTTAACGCGCGAGGAGGGCCGTTGATTCCCCAACGCCGGGGTGCGAAAGACCCCTTGACGGTGCGGGTCGAGGGGGGTTCCGTCAAGGTATCAGCACACGTTCCACCCGAAGGAGCAGCTCCCATGCCGGACCAGAAGCCGCGGCCGAAGCAGCCGCCGCCGCAGAAGCAATCGCCGCACGACCCCTCGCCGCAGAAGCCGCCGGCACAGAAACCGCCGGCCCTGGCCGAGCACGGCGGCGACCAGCCGCTTAAACGGCCGGTCGACAAGGCGACCGTGGCGCCGATTCCGCTGACGCCGCCCGAGCCACATTCACCGCCGGTCTAAGCCGGTCTAGCCTGCATGGGCCGCTGGTCTAGCCAGTACAACTGAAACGGATGCGACGCTGGGCGCCGCATCCGTGTCGGGTTGTGCGATCTACCCCCTGAAGTCCGGATCCGCGCTGGTGTCCGGATCCGCGCTGATGTCCGGATCCATGCCCTCGGTGCGCCCGTAGCCGGTGGCGTCCGTCCGTCTGGATCCCGCGCCCTCAGCGCCGCGGAACCCCGCGTCCGCGTTGCCGCTGTAACCCGGGCCCTCGGTGCTGTATCCCTCATCGTCGGAGCGCCCGTATCCGGCGGTCCCGTATTCGCGTTCCATGATGTCCTTGAATATCTCAAGGTCCTTCTTGATCGCGTGATCGTCGATGCCCAGAAGGGCTCCGGCCTTCTCGACGAGATCTTCAGGCTTCCAATCGAGTTGGACGGTTACGCGCGACGCGTTGTCGGAGAGACGGTCGAACGTGACGATGCCAGCGTGGTCCGTTTCGCCACCGACACTGTGCCAGGAAATCCGATTGTTCGGGACATTCTCATCGACCTGCGTGTCGAACTCGCGCTCGGCGCCGCCGATGTTCACCCGCCAGTGGTTGTGCGTTGGATCCACGATGTCGATCTCCTCAACGAAGTCGAGGAATTCCGGGAACGTCTCGAAATGCGTCCATCGTTCGTACGCCCGCTCGACGGGAACCTCGACATCGATGTATTCGGTGACTGCAGCCATTTTCGTTTTCCTCTCTTCATCGCTCGTTGCCGCGGACGGTACGCCGAAGTTGGGCTGAGGGCAACTACTTGGATTGCGCCGCCTTCACCCACCAATTGACCGGAAGGACGTCGTTCAGCACGTAGTCGCCGATGACGCGTTCACGATGGATTGCGGGATTATGGGTGGCGATCGTCCGGGCGTTCCGCCAGTGCCGGTCAAGGCGACGGTTTTCGCTCGTGGCCGAGGCGCCGCCCACTTCGAAAAGCAGGGATGTCGCATCGATGACGGCCGGGAGCACGATCTGTTGTGCCTTGAAGACCGCCATCTGTGCCGCGGTGTGCAGATCGTCCTCCACCCTTCCCGCTTTCCGTGCTTCATCGATGGCATCGAATCGGAGTGCGGCCGCGAGCGTCAGCTCTTCGGCGGAAAAGGCGAGGCTGGCGAGCCGGCCGACGACTCGCTGCACCAGCGGGTCATCCTTCGGACTGGACGTCCCAGGGACACCGAACGTACGCGTACGCCCGCGGACGAACTCCGCAGCGTCGCGTACGACGGCCCGTCCGATTCCGGAAAGCGTCGAGAGCAGCACGAGCTGGAAGAATGACGTCACGCTCGCGCTGCTGCGTTCCTCGTCGTCTTCAACGGGCAGGATGTGGGTCTCCTGAACCCTGGCACTGTCGAAACGAGTGGTTCCGCTGCCCGTGAGGCGCTGCCCGAACCCGTCCCAGTCGTCCGATCGCGTGACGGAAGGCTGGTCGAGGCTCACCATGACCGACACGTGCCTGCCATCGATGACGGCGGTCGTGACCACCCAGTCGGCGAAGATCGTGCCGGTGCTGTAGAACTTCTCCCCGGTGAGTGTCAGGCCGTCCTGGTCGGCTTCCAGCACGGATGTCGTCGCCGTCTCCGGTCCCCGCTCGGCCTGGGCGTTGCCGATGAGTGCGCCCGCAACGATTCGGTCGAACCATTCGCGTCGCGACCCTTCGTTCGTGGTCCGGAGTCGGTTTTCGACGAACGCGCAATGTCCGCGGAGCGCTTGCGGCAGATTCGAGTCGGCCTCTCCCAGTTCCACCAGCACTCGCACGAGTTGCGACGTCGTTGCACCCAGACCACCGTATTCGCGCGGGATGCGAAGGATGCCGAAGCCGGCTTCGCGGAGCCACCCGATCTCCTCGAACGGCAGGCGCCGATTCTGCTCCCGTTCGACGGCGCCCGCGGCGATCCGAGCAAAGACGGGCCTGAATCGCTCGAGGATCTCCTCGTCGCCGAGTAGTGCGGCGGTGCCCACATCCAGCGCACTCATTGGGCGAGTCCGGCTTCGCCCTGCAGGTTTGCGCCTCCTCGGTAGCGGGCTCCCGGGTGGGTTTCGGGCAGGCGGGTGTTTCCCGCGCCGAAGAGTCGTTCACGCAGGGTCGACTCCTCATATGCCGTGCGGTAGAGGCCGCGCCGCTGCAACTCGGGCACCACGTGCTCGATGAATCCCTCGGCGCTCGCCGGCGTGAGGAACTGTCGCAGGTTGAACCCGTCGAGGTCGGTCTCTTCGACCCATGCCTCGATGGCGTCTGCGACATCCGTGGGCGAACCGGCGACGTAGAACGCGCTGCGGTCGAAGTTGGTGAGTGCCTCGAGCGCGTCGCCCACCGTCGCGCCCGGGGCATACCGCCGGTTGCTCGCGGAGTTGTCCCGACCCTGGTTGTTCTCGGCGGCGAGGATGTCGCTGATGAGTGCGTTGGCCGGATATGCGGCGAGGTCGATGCCGCCGCCGCCGGCGTGCGCCAGATAGCCTTCAGCGCTCGAGAGTCGCTTGAACTCTTCGGCCTTCGCCAGGGCCGATTCCCGGTCCTTGTCGACGACGATCACGGCGCTCGCGAAGGTGCGCACGGCGTTTGCGCCGCGTCCGTTCTCATCCGCCAGCTGACGGATGTCTGCAACATTCTGGCGGTAGCTCTCGCGGGTCGTGCCTCCGACGAACACGCCTTCCGCGTGCTTCGCTGCAAAGGCCTTGCCGGCCGAGCTGGCCCCGGCCTGGAAGATCACCGGGGTGCGCTGGAGGGACGGCTCGGTCAGGTGGGGTCCGGCGACGCGGTAGTGGTTGCCGGCGTGGTTGATGTACCTGACCTTGGATGGATCGGTGTAGACGCGGTTCTCCCGGTCCTGGATGACGGCGTCGTCGTCCCACGACCCTTCCCACAGCTTGTAGAGCACATCGAGGTACTCGTCGGCGATGGCGTACCTGTCGTCGTGCGCGATCTGGTCTTCGAGCCCGAAGTTGCGGGCAGCATTGGGGAGGTATGACGTGACGACGTTCCACCCGAAGCGGCCTTTGGTGAGGTGATCGAGCGTTGACGCCCGGCGGGCGAAGGCGAAGGGCGGCTCGTAGGTAGTCGAGAACGTCGTCGCGAATCCGAGATGCTTGGTCACTGCTGCCATAGCCGGCACGACGAGGAGCGGATCGTTGCTCGGGATCTGCACGGCTTCGCGAATGGCCGTCTCCGGGCCGCTGCGGTATCCGTCGTAGGTGCCGACCACATCGGCGAGGAAGACGGCGTCGAACAGGCCCTCCTCGAGCAGCTTCGCCTCGTCGGTCCAGAAGTCGAGGTCGTTGAAGCGGTGCCGGGTGTTATTCGGGTGAACCCACAACCCGTGCGAGATGTGGCCGACGGTGTTCATTTCGAAGAGGTTGAAGTGGATCTGTTTCGTCATTGCTCCATCATTCGCGCCCGCAGAATGAGTCCCCGTCATATTTCGTTATGTTCCGTCATGTTCCGTCGTGTTACACGCCGATTGGCCGATCCGCGCAATCGCGCCCTACGGTCGGAACCCACAGCGAAAGGTGTTAGTCCATGAAGAAGAAGCTCATCGCGAGTCTCGCCATCCTCCCTCTCCTTGCGGCTCTTGCGGGCTGCTCGGCCACGAACGCCTCGGCCGCATCCGGGTCCACTGCCGCAAAGACGGTGACGGTCAAGATCGGTACGACCGATTCCAGCGCTGACTACTGGCCCGTGCTCGAGAAGAAGGCTCTGGCCCAGGGCATTGACATCAAGCTCGTGAACTTCTCCGACTACAACCAGGCCAACCCGGCCCTTGCGCAGAAGCAGATCGACCTCAACCTGTTCCAGCACCTGCAGTTCCTGGGCACGTACAACGTCTCCGCTGGCCAGAACCTCACCCCGATCGGTGCGACTCTCATCGTGCCGCTGGGCCTTTACTCGACCAAGTACACCTCGGTCAAGGACATCCCCAAGGGCGGAACCATCGCGATCCCGAACGACCCCGCCAACCTGGCCCGTGGGCTCAACGTCCTGAAGTCTGCGGGACTCGTGACGTTCAAGGGGAACCCGACGCAGCCGACCCAGGCGGACATCGACCCGGCGAAGTCGAGGGTCACGGTGACGCTCGTCGATGCCTCGCAGACCGTCGCCTCGCTGCCGAGCGTCGCCGGTTCGATCATCAACAACAACTTCGTGCAGGACGCAAAGATCGACCCGAAGTCGGCGCTCTACAAGGATGACCCGTCGAGCCCGGCCGCACAGCCGTACATCAACACCTTCGTCTCTCGTGCTGCAGACAAGAACAACAAGACCTTTGCAGAGATCGTCAAGCTCTACCACTCGCCCGATGTCCTGGCGCTGGTCGAGAAGCAGTCGAAGAACACCGCGGTGATCGTCAAGAACGTGTCCAACGCCGAGCTGCAGAGCGTGCTCGACACGGTGGAGAAGAACATCAAGGCCAGCAAGAAGTAGGTAACACACGAACCATCACCTCTGTGAGGCCGCAGCGTGCTGCGGCCTCACAGAGTGCTGTAACAACGTTGATTGGGAAAAGCTATGAGCGTCATGGTCGAGTTCGACGCCGTCTCGAAATCTTTCACGGTCGGAAAGCGGCAGGTGGACGCCGTCGACGCGGTGAGTCTTTCGATTGAGAAAGGCGAGATCTTCGGGATCATCGGCTACTCGGGGGCTGGCAAGAGCACGCTCGTCCGGCTGATCAACGGGCTTGAACGCGCGACGAGCGGTCGGATCCTGGTCGACGGAGAAGACATCACGATCCTTCCGGAATCACGGCTGCGACACGTGCGCGGCGGGATCGGCATGATCTTCCAGCAGTTCAACCTCCTGCGCTCACGCACTGTCGCAGGCAATGTCGAGTATCCGCTGCGCATTGCCAAGTGGCCCAAGGAGAAACGCAAGGCGAGGGTGGCAGAGCTCCTCGACTTCGTCGGCCTCGGCGATCGGGCTCGCAGCTACCCCGAGCAGTTGTCCGGTGGGCAGAAGCAGCGCGTGGGCATTGCCCGGGCGCTCGCGACCGAACCGAAGATCCTGCTCGCGGACGAGTCGACAAGCGCGCTGGACCCGGAGACGACCCAGGAGGTCCTTCGCCTGCTGCAGCGAGTGAATCGCGAGCTGGGCATCACGGTGGTGGTCATCACGCACGAGATGGACGTCATCCGTTCCATCGCGGACCGCGTTGCCGTTCTCGAGGGCGGGCGCCTGATCGAACAGGGTGCGGTCTTCGACGTTTTCAGCAACCCGCAGGCGGCGGCCACCAAGTCGTTCGTGAGCACTGTCCTGCGTAACCAGCCCACCTCCGACGACCTGGTCAGGTTGCGCCTGGCGCACCCCGGCCGCATCGTGACCGCGGAGATCCTCGACGCCGGTCGCCTCGGCAGTGTTCTTTCGGATGCTGTGAACAGGTACGGAGTGCGCTTCGAGATCATCTTCGGCGGCATCTCCGCCCTGCAGAACCGCTCATACGGCAGCATCACGCTCGAGCTCGTGGGGGATGAGGGCGGCGTCGATGCGCTTGTGGAGGACCTGCGGGCCGTAGCGACCATTACGGAGGTCGCCGCGTGAACGCCGATTGGGGCCAGCTCGGGCCCGTGCTCGTCCAGGCCCTGGGGGAGACCCTCTGGGCGGTATCGATCACGATGGTGCTTGGCGGCATCTTCGGCTTCATCATCGGAACCATGCTGTACACGACGCGGCGGGGAAACATCCTCGCCAATGCCGCCGTGTACAACGTGCTCAACGTGCTGATCAACATCGTCCGGCCGATCCCGTTCATCGTGTTCATCGCGTTCATTCAGCCGGTGACGCTGGGGCTGATCGGAACGTCGATCGGGGTGCCGGCCATCATTGTGCCCATGACGATCGCGGCATCCTTTGCGATCGGCCGCATCGTCGAGCAGAACCTCGTCACGATCGACCCGGGCGTGATCGAAGCGGCCAGAGCGATGGGTGCCAGCCCGTTGCGCATCATCGGGACGATCCTGGTACCCGAGGCACTTGGGCCACTCATTCTCGGCTACACCTTCATCTTCGTCGGCGTCGTCGACATGTCGGCCCTCGCCGGCCTCATCGGGGGTGGCGGTCTCGGAAACTTCGCAATTCTCTACGGTTACCAGCGATTCAATTACGGCGTCACCCTCGTCGCGGTCGTCGTGATCATCGTCATCGTGCAGCTGGGCCAGTTCCTCGGCAACTGGCTCGCCCGTAAGGCGCTGCGCCGCTAGCCCCGGCCGCGGACGCGTGCGCCGGGCGCTGCCGCCCATCCGTGGGGAACGTGCGCCCGCGCGGAACGTCTGCGCCCGCTCGCGCGGGCGCAGATGCGACAGGTGGGCGCAGACGCGACCCGTGGGTGGTGGCGGCGGCGCAAGACGCGACAGGTGCGCGCAGACGCGACCGTGGGTGGCGGCTGCGCAGGAGGCAAGAAGTGGGCGCAGACGCGACCCAAATGAGGCTCAGATGAGACACAAAAAAACATTCCGTTAGCTTGACGTGCATGGTAACGTTATCAACACCCGAAAGGAAACGCGATGACGCGCAGTACGGCCGGGCCAGCCTGGTCGGATCTCGAATCGCACCACCGATGGCTCAGGGCCGAAGAAGAACGACTCCTGCGGTTT
>JAUZGC010000073.1 GCA_030840105.1 Microbacteriaceae bacterium | reverse complement strand
TTCCGCACGGCGATCGAGCTCGGCGGTACGCTCACGGGCGAGCACGGGGTGGGTGTGCTGAAGCGCCGCTGGCTGGCTGGCGAGCTCGGGCCGGACTCGTACGATCTCCAGGTCAAGCTCAAGGCCGTCTTCGATCCGCTCGGGATCCTGAACCCGGGAAAGGTGTTCGACGCTTAACAGACTCGTCGCCCGGCGGTGCGGCGATGCCTGCGACTCTCCCGGACGACGAGTTGATCTAGTAGTTGATCTATAACTAGGGTGCATCGATCGATTCGCAATTGCAAGGATGAATTTTCCCTCAGATGACCGTCCGGGGGCCTCACTTTGACGTGTGGCAGCGCGAGGGGTTGGATGGGAGCATGACTGATTCAACGCACGCCAAGCCAGAAGTCGACGCCCCGGAGGGTCCAGCGCCCGAGACGCTCGAGATCGTGGACATCGTCGTCGGTGACGGCGCAGAGGCCACGCCTGGTGCCAAGGTCGACGTGCACTACCTCGGTGTCGAGTACGAGTCCGGCGAAGAGTTCGACTCCTCCTGGAGCCGTGGCCAGTCGATCAACTTCCCGCTGAACAACCTCATTCGCGGTTGGCAGGAGGGCATCCCCGGAATGAAGGTCGGCGGTCGCCGCAAGCTCGTCGTTCCTCCGCACCTCGCGTACGGCCCTGCTGGTGGCGGTCACCCGCTCAGCGGCCAGACGCTCATCTTCGTGATCGATCTGCTCGGCGTCAGCTAACGGCGTACTGGTCAACCAGTAACACGAGTACAGTGGCCCCATTCGACGAAGGGTAGGCCGCCATGTCAGTCGTCACATCCTTTCCGCAGGGCACCCCGGTCTGGATCGACCTGCAAAGCACCGACCCCGTCGCGGCATGCGCGTTCTATAGCGGACTCTTCGGCTGGGACATCCCGCCGGCATTGCCGGAGATGGGCGGGTACCTACTCGCGACCCTGAATGGCGTTCCGGTCACCGCGATCGGTCCGCAGCCGCCCATGATGGATGGCGCTCCCGCCACGTGGACGAGCTACCTGGCCGTCGACGACATCGACGCTGCAATCGGGGCCGTGCCGGAGGCAGGTGGCACCGTCCTGCTTCCGCCAGGCGAGATTGCGAACGGCGCGCGGATGTCGATCATCACGGATCCGGTTGGCGCGGTCGCCGGGTTGTGGCAGCAGGGTAGCCCAAGCGAGGGAGTGCGCGACGAGCCAGGCGCGTTGAGCTGGATCGAATTGCTCGCTGACAACTACGAGAGCGCGCTGCCGTTCTACGAGAGCGTGCTCGGGATGGGCGCGAGCCAGATGGTCTCGGGGGATCCCAGTTACATGTTGCTCAACGTGGGCGACCACACCGTGGCCGGTGCAGGCAGCCTCGCGGAGCCGGGAATGCCGAGCCACTGGCGCGTCTACTTCGAGGTCGCCGACATCGAGGCGAGTCGGGCAAGGGCGAGTGAGCTCGGTGGAACACTTCTCGGCGATGCGGACTCCGCGGACGGCATCGGGACCTGGGCGGTCGTCAGCGATCCGCAGGGTGCGGTCTTCTCGCTCATGCAGCCCGCGCCGCTGGCTGGCTAGAGTAGCCCCAGCAGCCACGCCCCGACCGCCGCACACGCGATCCCGACCACGAGAAACCAGCCCACCCAGAGGATGCCCGGCACGTGCGTCAGTCGCGCGAGTTGGTCGGCATCCGACTGGGTTGCACCGTGGCGGTAGCGCTGTCCCTGGAGCTCGATGACGGTGCGTACGGCTCCGGCGAGGAAGAACGCCGTGACGAAGAGCGCGAACACGCTGCGCGTGGCGGCGTCGCCGAACCAGGTGACGACGAAGAAGATGGTTGCCGTGACCGCGACCGACCAGAGTCCGAACCAGTTGCGCACCTGCACGAGGATCAGCGCGAGCGCCAGGAGCAGCAGCCACAGCAGGCCGGCCGCGTAGCCGAGGCTCAGCAGCCAGGCCGCGCCCAGCCCGAGCAGCGCGGGCGCGGAGTATCCGGCCAGGAGCGTGACGATCATCCCCGGCCCGCGCGGTCGCCCCCGGCTGACCGTGAGTCCGGACGTGTCCGAATGCAGGCGGATGCCGCTCAACCGCCGCCCGCTCAGCGTCGCGGCGATCGCGTGGCCGCCTTCGTGCACGATGGTGATCACGTGCCTGCCGAGTCGCCAGGTCAGCGGATAGAGGACCGCGACAACGGCGGCAGCGGCGGTCAGGGTGCCCATCGGCCAGGCAAGTGGGGCGTGGTACGCGGTCACACGTCCCCAGATCGCGAGCAACACGTCCATGAATCACAGACTACGGGCGGTGGCTGGGCTGCCTATTCTCCTGCACCGCCACGGTCTCTCGCGGTTGTCCACAAATTGCCCTGTGATCAGGTGATTGTCACCCGAGAATGTCAGTGGCACGCGAAACAATTGAGCCATGAACAGCCCCGCGGATGCCCTCGACACGATCACCGGCGACCTCGCCGGTGCGCTCGCGTACGTCGACCTGCGCGGGCTGGCCGACGAGGCCCTCGTGGCCACGGTCAGCACGATCGAGCGGCTTGGGCGCCGGGTCGATGCGCTGCGGGTTGCCGCCGCGGCCGAGGTCGGCGAACGGTCTCGCAAAGAGCTGGGGCTCGCCGGGCTCGCAGCGATGAAGGGCTGCCGAAACGCGAGCGAGCTGATGCAGCGACTCACACTCGCTTCGGGAGGATCGATCGAGCGGCGCCTGGCGCTGGGGTTCCAGACCCGGGCGCAACTCTCGCTCGCCGGAATCGAGTTCCCCGCGCGCTTCCCCCGGGTCGCCGAGGCGCTGGAGTCCGGGTCCCTCGGGGTTGACTCTGCCGCGGCCATCGTGAACGGACTTCTGCCGGTGATCGACCATGCCGCCATCGACGATCTCGCCGCCGCCGAACGGGAGCTCGTTACGGCCGCGACCGGGGCAGCGCCTGGTCTCGAGGCAGGCGCAACGACCGCTGTGCCCTGCACCGCCGACGAGTCGAGAGTTCAGGCGCAGGTCTGGCGCGCCGTACTCGACCCAGATGGTCTCGAGCCGGCCGAAGAGCGCGCCCTTGCGCGGCGCGGATTCCGATTGGGTGCCGAGCGCGGTGGTCTCGTTTCGGTCAGTGGCGGGCTGCTCCCTGAGATTGCAGGGAAGTTCGCTCGCCTGTTCGATGCCTACCTTGCCCCCAGGACTGCTCCGGCCTTCGTTCCCGATTCTGACGTTCCCGTTGGGCAGCTCGGCGACGCCGCAGTCAAAGACCCGCGGAGCTTTGACCAGCGACGGCACGACATTCTCGCTTCGATCATCGACGCGGCCGCACGAAGCGGCGAGACGCCCATGGTCGGCGGGGCGGCGCCGACCGTACTCGTGAGCGTGCGCCGCGACGACCTCGCGCGCAGGCGCGGAGCCGGCTTCATTGACGGGGTGCCATCGCCGATCCCGATGCGCGCGGTCGAGCAGTTTGTGTGCAGCGGCGGCACTCAGGCCGTTGAACTCGACGCAAGAGGGCGAATCCTCTCGCTCGGATCACCCCAGCGTTGCTTCACCCCGCAGCTGCGCAGGGCGATCACGCTCCGCGATGGTGGTTGCCTGATTCCTGGTTGCCAGATTCCCGCTGGCTGTGCGAAATCCACCACGTCAAACCGGATGCTGTCGGTGGCGAAACGCACACCGACAACGGTGTGCTCCTGTGCTGGTTTCATCACCGCACGATAGAGACGTCGGGGTGGCGGGTGCGCATGATTCATGGCACCCCGCAGATCAAGGCGCCGCCCTGGCTCGACAGCGGTGGCGGGTGGCGGCCCGCCAGTCGGTCGCGAACGTCGCTGACCGATGCGCTCGTGCGGTCGCCGGGCTAGGCAGCCGATCTCCGGGTTCGCGAGCAGGCTCTCAGCGTCGACTCGGGGGGCTTTTGTAAACTCCGTCGTCGTGAGACACCGCCCCACGCTGATCGTGATGATCGCACTGGCTGGATTAGCGACGTTCGGCTTCGTAGTAACCGGTCAGGCGCCAGCGGAGGCAGCGGGTTCGTCGGCCACCCCGGCGCAGGCGGCAGGTTCGTCGGCCACCCCACCGCCCACCGCCTCGGTGCCGTACTACGTCGTGCAGTCCAGCCTCGACGGGCAGCCGGAGTTCCTCTACGAGATCGCCCAGCGGTTCCTGGGAGACGGCAATCGCTATGACGAGATCTTCACGCTCAATAAGGGGCGGCTGCAGCCGGACGGCGGCGCACTGACGGTCGTCACCAGTCTCGATCCTGGCTGGATTCTTCAACTTCCCGCGGATGCGAAGGGACCCGGTCTGCAATTCGGTCCCCTTCCCGTGTCGGTCCAGCCCCAGCCCACGCCGTCGTCGTCGGCGGTGCCGCATACTCCGTCAGCGTCGCCGCGCGCGTCGTCGCCTATGGCGACGGCGCATGCGACGACTTCGGCGGCTGCAGTGTCGAGTTTTGCCGGGGTGCCGACCGCGCAGTGGGTCGTGATCGCCGTCATCGTGCTTGGTGTCGCCGTGCTTGGTGCCGCCGTGGCCTGGGGTGCTCTTTTCCTCCGGAGGCGAAAGGCAGCCGACGCACCCGATGCGAACGTCATGGTCACCGACCAGTGGTCACCCCGGACCATCGACAGCGCACTCACGATCCTGACGTCGGCCTGCGACGCGGAGCAGATCCGGTTCCCTGGGCTCTACACCGTGACGGCTGATGCCTTATCAATCCACGTTCTCCTGTCGACACCGTCCGCGAAAGCGCCTTTGGGCTGGACAGCATCGCCCGACGGGCGCACCTGGAGCGCGTCGTTGGCGGGACTCCAGACTCAGCGGGTTCCGGAAGCGACGAACGAGCGATTCGCGGGGCTGGCCGCCCTGGGAACAACAGAGGCCGGGCTCCTCCTTCTCGACTTCGCGAACGCCCATGGCCCGATCAGCATCGAGGGACCTTCGAGTGCTGTGGCCGCGGTCGTCGACGGCTGGCTCACCGAGCTCACCGGCAATCCGTGGTCGGGCGCACCGCAAGTCGTTCGGCTCGGTGCGCCCGGCACCGCCCAAAGCCAGACGCTCGAGGAATTCATCGCACGGCTCGATGGGGCCGCCAGGGGCATCGCTGTGCTGGACGATCCGCCGTCGCCATCGGAGGGGGAGGCTCTCTCCGCCCTGTTCGCGGGGCCCGACTTCCGATGGATCTTTATCGTGAAAGGCGCCGTCACCGGCGCCTCATGGAAATTCACGGCGCGCGACGGCCTCCTGACGAGCGGATTCCTTCCCGTCGTTCGCTACAGCACGCCCTCGAACAACCGGTCGCGCACAGCCGTTCCGATTGCTTAGCGCCCTTCTCACGCCCATGGGTTCACGCTGTGAAATCTCCGACCGTTTTCTCATGTAGCGCTGGTTAGCTTCTTAGTCCGACCGGGCGACTGCGCGGGTCGGATCCAGGACGGCACACGAGAGAACAGGACCGATATGCCCAATCTGAACGTGACTTACCAGGACATGCGTGATGCGGCGAACCGCCTCACCAACGGTGAGCAGGAGATCAACACACAGCTCGGACAGCTGAAGTCACTCGTTGACAGCCTGGTCTCCGGCGGGTACGTGACCGACCAGTCGTCCGTGGCGTTCGAGACGTCGTATAACGAGTTCAACGACGGAGCGACGAAGACAATCGCCGGCCTGGAGGGGATGAGCTCGTACCTGAACAAGGCGGCCGACGCCCTTCAGCAGACGGATACCGACCTGGCGAACGCGCTCAAGAACTAGAGCGTCTCCGGTGGCCTCGTCCCCTTGCGGGACGGGGCCACCGCTGAACCCCACGAGCCTGATTCGTCGACGAGAAACAGAACCATGCGAATTGCAGTGACGGTACGTGATACCGCGAATGACGCGCGCGATTTCCTCGTCGACGTTGACCCCGATGTTTCCGTTGCCGAGGTCCTGCGCCGGATGAGTGCCGACGGCGCAGCTGTCGCTGCGGGCGACGAGACGGTGTCGGTCTCCGGTCTCGACGTCGATGCACACGCATCCGTCCGCGCCGCGGGTGTTCGCCACGGCTCGGTTCTGGTGGTCGATCGAAATCGCGCGACCGGAAGCCGCACGGCGGTGGGGCTCGTCGACCTCGGTGTCGCGAGCGGTCCAGGTTCCGGCCGCGTCGTTCGCCTCGGCCCTGGCCAGCATGTCATCGGCCGGCATGTCATCGGAGCTGCGGCCGAGGGCGATGCCGCGCTCACGTCGTTACCGGATGAGGCACTCGTCGTGCAGGTGAGCGTGCAGCTGCAGGTCCAGGTGCGTGCTACAGCGAGTGGGATCGATGCCGACCTGTCGGGCAATGCCCTGACGGAGGATTTCGTGCCGTGGCCGGCCGGCGCAGCGGTCCGCATCGCCGATATGCTCCTGCAGTGGCGTACCGTCACTGACACGCATGCTGTTCTCGAACCCGCCGAGGACGGGAGCGCCCTCGACTTCAACCGACCGCCTCGCCTCAGGTTCACCGAGCCGAACGCGACGTTCCGCTTCCCGGCCGCTCCGGCGTACCAGGTCAAGAATTCCTGGCCATGGTTGACGGCACTCCTGCCGCTCGTCGGCGCTGTCGTCTCGGCAATCATGTACCACTCAGCCATGTTCCTGGCCATTGCGCTCCTCACCCCGGTCATGGCGTTCGGAAACGCGCTGGTGGCACGACGCCAGGGTCGGCGTGGCCATGGCGCACAGGTGGCGGAGCATCGCGCGATGATCGAGCGGATCGAGTCGGATATCACCGCACGACATGACCTCGAACGCACGGCGTTGCTCGCGGCAGCGCCGAGTGCAGCCGATCTCTGGCTGGTCGCAACGGCGCCGGAGTCGCGCCTCTGGGAACGCCGACCTGCGGACGACGACCATTTGCTGCTCCGCGTCGGGACCGCTGACCTGTCGAGCGCGGTGGTCGTGGAAGACATGCGCGAACCGCTCGAATATCGCCGTCGGCTTCCAACCATCCTCCACGATGTCCCGATGACCGTGCCCCTCGCTGACTCCGGTGTCATCGGTATCGCCGGTAGCTCTGATCGGACGCGTTCGGTAGGCAAGTGGCTGGTGGCGCAACTCGCGGTGCTGCAAAGCCCTCGCGACGTCCAGCTCGTCCTTATCACGGCCAGTGAGCGGAACCGCGACTGGGGCTGGATAGCCTGGTTGCCGCACGCCGCGCCCGCACTCGGCCAGGACGCCAGGGTGTTGATCGGCAACGACGCCGATACGATCGGGCGACGGGTTGCCGAGCTGGTCCAGCTCATCGCCGATCGGAAAGCGCACGCCACGTCGTCCGGAAGCAGTCGCGCCCGATTCCCCCCGGACGTGGTTGTCGTCTGGGACGGTGCGCGACGTCTGCGGAGCTACCCCGGCGTCGCGAGTGTGCTCCGGGACGGCCCCGCCGTGGGTGTCTACGGAATCTGCATTGACGAGAGCGAGCGGGCGCTCCCCGAGGAGTGCACGTCGGTCGTCGTCATCCGTCCGGACGGGCGCGCCGTCGTCCGCCGCTCGTCCCACGAGGCCGTGCAGAACATCCGCCTCGACGAGATCGGCCAGGACTGGTTCGATCAGGTTGCGCGATCTCTCGCGCCCATCCGCGACAGCGGGGACGATGCGGACGATGCCCTCCCGGTCGCGGCACGCCTGACCGACGTCCTTCAGCTCGAGCCCGTGACTGCGGAACGCTTACAGAGTCGCTGGGCCAGTGGTGCGCGAAGCACGCGCGCGATCATCGGGGTGTCGCTCGACGGACCATTCTCGATCGACCTCGTGACCGACGGCCCCCACGGCTTGGTCGCAGGAACCACCGGTTCCGGCAAGTCGGAGCTGCTCCAGAGCCTCGTCGCGAGTCTCGCCGTGGCGAACCGCCCCGACGCGATGAACTTCGTCCTCGTCGACTACAAGGGCGGGGCCGCGTTCAAGGATGCCGTTCGGCTGCCGCACACCGTCGGCATGGTCACCGATCTCGATGCGCACCTGGTCGAGCGGGCACTGACATCCCTCGGCGCCGAACTCACCCGACGAGAGCACCTGCTCGCCGGGGCCGGAGCGAAAGACATCGACGACTACCTAGCCGTCCGAGAGCGTGACCCGGGACGCACCCCGATGCCGCGCCTCCTCATCGTCATCGACGAGTTCGCCTCAATGGCACGCGAACTGCCCGATTTCGTGACCGGCCTCGTCAACATCGCCCAGCGCGGCCGATCGCTCGGCATCCATCTGATCCTGGCGACGCAGCGCCCATCCGGTGTCGTCTCTGGCGAGATCCGCGCGAATACGAACCTCCGGATCTCGCTCCGAGTGACCGATACCGCAGACAGCACGGATGTCATCGACGCTCCGGATGCCGCGAGGATTCCGGCGTCGGTCCCCGGCCGCGCATATGTGCGACTCGGCCACGCGTCCCTCATCCCATTCCAGGCGGCCAGGGTCGGCGGTCGCAGCCCAGCTGCGGGCGGTTCGGAGCGCGTCGCCGTGCCGTTCGTCGCGGAGCTGGGATGGGCATCCGCCGGCTATGCGCTACCGGTCTCGCCGAGAGCAGAGACCGTCGACGGCGAGTCCACGGACCTGTCGCGACTCGTCGATGCGGCCCGGGAGGTCGCCATCGGCCTCGCGCTGCCGCCGAACCATGCCCCATGGTTGCCCGCGCTGCCCGAGTCCGTGCTCCGCACCGAGCTGGCCCCGGAGACCACCGGCACTGTCGCCGCAGCCGTGGCGGACCGTGGTGCCCGACTTCCGCCCGTTCCGTGGGCCCTCGGGGACGCGCCGAGCCAGCAGGCGCAGTATCCGGTGAGCATCGACCTGGCTGAGCTCGGCCACATCTTCATTGCCGGTGCTGCACGGACCGGGCGGTCCCAGGCGCTCCGGACGATCGCCGGTGGTCTCGCGGATGCCATCTCGAGCGCCGATCTCCACCTCTTCGGTATCGACATGGGAAACGGAGCACTGCTGCCGCTGACCCGCCTGCCGCACACCGGCGCGGTTGTGCAGCGCGGTGAACGCGAGCGCGTCACCCGGCTGTTCGATCGTCTTCAGGCCGAGCTCACCAGACGACAGGAGCTCCTCGGGCGGCTCGGTGTCGCCGACATCCGTGAGCAGCGGGCGCAGGCGGCGCCGGAAGACCGGCTACCGCACCTGGTGGTTCTCCTCGATCGCTGGGAGAGCTTCACGAGCACGTTCGGCGACCAGGACGGCGGAGCCCTGGTCGAGCAGGTGCAGGGGTTCCTTCGCGAGGGTGCCGGCGCGGGCCTTCATCTGATCCTCGCCGGCGATCGCTCGCTGCTCTCTGGACGGATCAGCGTGCTGACCGAGGACAAATGGATCCTGCGCCTCGCCGACCGCAGCGATTACGGCATGGGTGGTCTGAATCCCCGGAAGGTGCCCGAGCGCGTTCCGGATGGGCGCATGTTGCGCGCAGCGACCGGGCAGGAGGCGCAGATCGCCCTTCTGGACTCCGACACGAGTGCGACGGCGCAGGCCCTGGCACTCACCGAGATCGCGATGCGCGCCCGGGAGCGCGATCGAGACGTGTCGCCTGGCCTTCGCCCGATGCGGATCGACCTGCTGCCCTCCACGCTGACGTGGGAGGATGCGGCGCAGTATCCGGCCGACGTGCAGGACCCGGCGCGCGCGACCGCCCCAGAACTCTGGGCCCTCATCGGAGTGGGGGGTGACCAGCTGATGTCGGTCGGCGCCGACCTGGCGGGCGGTGCGCCCACGTTCCTGGTTGCGGGGCCGCCCCGCTCCGGCCGCAGCAACCTCCTTGCGACCATGACCCGATCGCTCCTGGAAGCCGGGACCGACGTCGTGCTGATCTGCCCGCGTCGCTCGCCGCTGCCGGCGATGTTCAGCGACCATCCCGGAGTGCGCGCCGTCTTCGAACGCACCGACGTCACTGCCGACGAACTGCGTGCGGCATTCGAGGCCGGGGACGGCCCAGTGGTCCTGCTGGTCGACGATGGCGAACTCGTTCGCGACATGCCGGCCAAGGACTTCGTGCGGGAGTGGATCCGGAATGCCACCGGAGCCGGCCATGGAGTCATCCTCGGTGGGAACGCCGCCGAGGTCGGCGGAGGCTTCTCCGGCTGGCAGACCGACATCCGGAACAACCAGCGAGGAGCGCTCCTCAGCCCGCGTAATCCGTTCGACGGTGATCTGCTCGGAGTCCGTATCCCGAGGTCCGTCACGAGCGCCCCCGTCGCCGCCGGACGCGCGATCGTGCACCTCGGCGGCGGTGTGCTGCAAACCCTGCAGGTGCCGAGGCTCGTCGAATGAGCAGCGTCAGCGACGAGCCGCCGCCCACCGTGTTGCACCCGATCCGACCCGCCGAGACACCGAAGGAGCATGAATGGACCTCATCGTCGACGCGAGTCTCGATGACACGAACCGTGACTTGAAGGCAATCCACGACGAGTTCAACAATGCGCAGAAGAACGCTGACGAGAATTCCGGCATCTGGGGCCAGGCCGACCTCGCGAGTGCGATGAACCAGTTTGCGAACGATTGGTATGTCCACCGCGACGCGATCAACGACCGCCTCGGCAAGCTCAGCGATCGGGTCGACAAGGCGTGCAGCACCTGGAGCGACGCCGACAAGCAGCTTGCCGAGAGCCTTCAGACGGACGACGGGAGCGGTAATGCCTGAGCGTCCGGGGCAGTGGGATCTGCTTGACCGACCGTCCGATCCGGTGGTGGCGGACACGGCGGCGATTGAGTCGCGGGTGGCGTACTTCCGGTCGCTGGCGGATGCGATGCGAACCGAGGGCCAGCGGTTGTCGCAGATCGCGTCGGGGGAGGCGCTGGTCGGGAAGTATGCCGATGAGCTCCGATCCGCGTCGGGCGACGTGGCGAAGGATCTGAACCAGGTCGTCGGGAGGTACGACGCGGTCGTTCGGGCGCTGGTGGAGTTTCAGCCGGCGGTGGATGTGGCGTTGACGGGGTCGGCGTCGGCGCTGGACGACGCGATTGATGCCAGTGCTGCCCAGAGGCAAGCGGATGCGATGCCGGTGGCGACTCCTGCGGCGGGCACGCCACTGACACCGCAGCAGGAGCAATCGAACGCCGACAAGATCTCGGCGACGGATGCCGCGGCGGGTCGATTGGAGGCGGCGAAGGCGAAGCTGGCCGGGGTGTTGACGCACTTAGACGATGCGGGGCGCCAGGCGGCGTCGACGGTTCGAGGCGGCTTCAATGACGGATTGACCGATTCGGGGTGGGATCGGTTCAAATACGCGTTCAAGAAGTTCTTGGCGATCCTGGTGAAAGTGCTGACCTATATCGGGATGGCGTTATCGGTGCTTGCCTTGGTGATCCCGGGGATCGGCGAGTTGGTGTTCGCGGCGGGATTGGCGCTCGGGGCTGTGGTGCTTGCAGCGGATGTCGCGCTGAAGGCGATGGGTGGGGGATCGTGGGCGGACATCGGCATCGCGATCGCGGGCCTGTTGACGTTCGGTGCAGCGAAGATCCTGGGGCCGGCGATCAATTCGGGGTTGCGGTCGGCGATGGCAACGATGAAGGGCGCCCTGGGATCGGGGACCGGGATCGCCGAAGAGGCAGGGAGCTCAGCGGCCCGACTGCTCGGGGAAGGTGGGGAGGCTGGGGAGTCCGGTGGCTCGGGCGCGGGCTCGATTGCATCCCGCGCGAGTGAAGAGTCCGCTGGTTCCGGGGCGGAATCGGGCGAGGAAGCCGCTGGTGGGGCGGGAGAGGATGCCCTCACGAAGTACCTCGGAGGCGGCGCTCAAAATCTCAACAAGTACCTCCGTGAAGTGGGTGACGTCACGGACCCCGCGATGGAGGCATCCGCTTCCGAGGTTTCCTCGCAGCTGAACAGCATCGAGCCGATCGCCGGCGAAATCAAGACCTTCAGGGGAGTCACCGGGAATCTCGCCCAGGGCCTGAAACGCGGAGACACGTTCACGGACAGGGCGTTCATGTCAACGTCGACCAACCGGAGCACTGTGGACGAATTCATCGCGACGGGAGGTACCCTCAACGGCAGGAACGCAGAGGGCGTTGCTACCCGGTTCGAAATCGACTCGTTCGGTGCCGGGCGGGATGTCTCGAAGTTCACCGGGCTTGACGAAGGCGAGGTGCTCTTCGATCGCGGCACCACTTTCGAGGTGGGAGGCGTGAAGAGCGTGCCCGAAACACTCAGAGTCAACGGCCAGGAGATCAAGGTGCATGTCGTGTACCTGAATTCGCCCGGAATGGAACTCGATTGATGGCGCGCGGTGCGGGGCACATCGGCGAAGGCGGTCCGACCGACACCCTGATAAACGACCGTGCGGGTGGCCTGCTGCTCGGAATGGCGGTTGCGGACGACTGGTCGACCGCGACGAAAGTTGCACTCTGCGTGGGCGACGCTGCGGCGACAGGGCTCGACCTCACTGACAGCGGAGTGCTTGGCCTTCTCCGGCGGAACCTGCGGGAGCTGCGGCTGGAATCTCCTGCCTCCGGTGGCGCGTTGGACTCGATCGACGACATCCTGGCCGCCGCGGCCGTGGTCGCCCTGGCCCACCTGCACGATACGCGGGAGAAACGTGCGGATGCGGCTCGCGCTGTCATCGCCGTGGTGGATGAGCACACGGTCGTGGACGATGACGTTCTGCGGTGGGTCGAGCTCGTCGCCGAGACCGTGCGGTCGGGCGCTGTCCCGGACGGCTCCATCCTGGCTGGTGCTGGTGCTGGTGCTGGTGCTGGTGCGCGTGCAGGTGCAGGTGCGGGTGCAGGTGCGACGGCCGAGACCGTCGAAGCGGCGGTGCAGGCGGTCCGTGCTGGGGAGAGGACGAACGGTGCCGACAGCGCGCGGTTCACGGCAGGGCTCGCCCCCGCGACTCTCGCCTCGGCCACCCGTGCCTCTGCGGCGACCGGCGCGCTCCTTGGTGCACGATTCGGCTGGCAGGCGGTGCCCCGAGAGCTCGCCGATCACGTCAGCGGCTGGCCTGGTGCCGGAGCGACTGCGCTCGTCGGCCTCGGCATCCTCGCCGCGCGTAGCCAGGTCGCGCCGGCCGCGCCTGCGGCGGGCCGCGAGGCACGAACCGGCGGCGTGGTGCCGGTCGAGCTCTGGAGCGCGTGGGTGCAGAGCGCCGCCTCCGAGAGCGCAGCCTCCGAGAGCGCAAGCGCGTCCATCTGGCGGCGGGCGCAGGTCGTGCTGACGACCTCCGACGCGGATACGGCTACAGCGGGCGGGGCAGACGACAGGAGAAGCGGAGCATGACCGTCGCGACGACGAAACTAGACCGGCTGGCGGTCGGACAACTGCCGGATGCCTGGAGCCGCGGCGATGAGCCTGGCCGGTTCCTGGCAACCGGTATCCGGCCGGGTCGAACGGCAGTCGCGACGGTGCGCGCCTTCGAGCCTCTCGAGGCGAACCCGGACTACCTGCTCGATCGCTTCGGCGCCCGGACCATCGGCCCACTCGGCCGACCACGGGTGCAAAGCCTTCCCGAGTCACTTTCCGATGGGATCTCGGTCGTGGCATTCGAAGAAGGGGCCGACCGCACGCTGACGGCCCGGATCGACCTCGTGCGACGCGCATGGGACCTCGACATCGTCGTGTCAGCCCGAACCGCTGAGGTTGAGGCGGTCGAAGAGCTGTTCGCCGCAATGCTTGACCTGCTGGCGACGGTCCGGCCGGTGGGAGACGAACGATGAGCGCGTACTCGATCGTCGAGATCCCCGGGTGGGAGAACCTGTCGCTGAACACCGCTGACGGTGCCGACCTGGATCGTCGTATCGACGAACTCGCGCACGGCTCCGTGCCAGACGAGGTGCCGCGGGACACCGCGACACCGTTCCGCCAGGAGGTGCGGAAACAGCTGGTGCGCCTGGTCGACCAGGCTCGTTCCGCGGGTGCCGGCTTGCTCTGCCTGCCCACGCAGCGCATGGGAGATATCGCGGTGCCCGCGTCCTACACCGTGTCGGAGTGGCGCGACGTCGAGCGCGAGGAAGTCGCTCCCTCCGCCTTGCTCGAGTCCCTCGCCGCCGCCAGCACAGCTTCGGTCCGCTTCGTCGACATCGACGGCCAGCCGGCTCTCCGCGAGGAGTCGGTGGAAGCTGCCGATCCGGAGGCGGATCCGCTCGCCAAGCACGCCGCCCGCCGGGTGACATACACGGTCTCGGCACCTCGGGACCCCCGCGGATGGATCGTCTTCACGTTCATCACACTTGGAGACGGGTCACCAGAGGGTGCCCTCGCCGACATGCTCGTGGAACTCTTCGACGCCCAGCTGACCACGCTGCGCTGGCGGGAGCAGTGACGGGCTAGGCGCTGGCCCCCGGTGCGAACTTCGCAGCGTGACCCGCCCAGGCGACGATGAGGGTGAGGAAGGCGGAGATGGCGAGGCCGAGTCCGATGTGGACGTGCAGGGCGGCCGCGCCGCACAGGGCGCCGAGCCCGATCAGGACCACGGCACCGGCGCGACGCTTCCAGGGCTGCCCGCTGCTGCCGGCGATCCAGGAGTCTGCGGCGAGCCCGGCGAGCGTCGAGGTGACGACCACGGTCGTGACATCCTTCACGGCAATGTGCCTGGCAGTGCCGGCCTGCATGCCCATCGCGGACCCGAGTAGGCCGGTCACGCCGTATTGCAGCCAGGGCGCGACGCTCTGGCCCGCGCCGAGGAGCGTCAGCGCGATCACGAGCAGGAGCGCACCGACGATGGCAAGCAGGGTCGTGGTGCGCCGGCTCCACCCGGCGAGATCGGGTCGGAGCACCCGCCCTGCCGTCGCCGCACCGGCGAGGAATCCGACGAGGGCAATGACCGGCCCGAGCACGGGCAGATTACCCGCGCCGAGAAGACCCATGCCCAGGATGACGACGTTTCCGGTCATGTTGCCTGTGAAGACGCGGTCGAGGCCGAGGAAGCCGACGGCGTCGATGATGCCGGTTGAGAAGGTCAGCGTGAGCATGAGCACCAGATGGAGTTCGTCCCTCGTTCTGATGGGGGAGTTCGTCACGGGATTCCTCTCGGTCGGGTCGGGTAATCCCCAGTGTTTCGGTAATCTCGACGTGCAACAAGTACGCGGATGCTGCGCGAGAGCAGGCGAATATCGCTGCTCTCGCTCTGCTAAACTCCTGAAGTTGCCGTCTAACGGCCGCGGAAAAAGAGAGCCCAGGCATCCCGCCCCGGGCGCCGCGCAACGAGAGAGAGGGGATCCCATCTATGGCACTTGAAGCTGATGTCAAGAAGGCGATCATCGAAGAGTACGCGACCCACCCCGGTGACACCGGATCCCCCGAGGTCCAGGTAGCAATCCTGACCAAGCGGATCAAGGATCTCACCGAGCACCTCAAGGAGCACAAGCACGACCACCACTCACGTCGTGGCCTGCTTCTGCTGGTTGGTCAGCGTCGCCGTCTGCTCGGTTACCTGTCGGATATCGACATCAACCGTTACCGCTCGCTCATCGAGCGACTCGGACTGCGCCGCTAAGCGTTTCGCTGACAACGCGATCTTCTTGCGAACGGGCCGTCACCGAAAGGTGGCGGCCCGTTCTGCGTAGGTGCACGCGGTTTGCGTAGCTGCACGCCGGCTGCGTAGCTGCACGCGAGCGAGGTCCTTCAACCGAACTCCCACCTGAATTCAAGGCCCCGTGAACCGCCGGTGCGTTGGGAATACAGGCACCGATGTAGTAGTTTTACGATATCCATGCAAATGCATTGAAATGAGAGGCCTGAAATGCAGTTCGGTATCTTCTCCGTCGGTGACGTGACGACGGACCCCACCACCGGGCGGACGCCCACGGAGCACGAGCGCATCAAGGACATTCTCACGATCGCGCAGAAGGTCGAAGAAGTGGGTCTCGACGTCTTCGCGACGGGCGAGCACCACAATCCGCCGTTCATCCCGTCGTCGCCGACGACCCTGCTCGGCTACATTGCGGCGCGCACCGAGAGGATCATCCTCTCCACATCCACGACCCTCATCACGACGAGCGACCCCGTCAAGATCGCGGAAGACTTCGCGACGCTCCAGCACATCTCCGATGGTCGCGTCGACGTCATGATGGGTCGCGGCAACACGGGCCCCGTGTATCCCTGGTTCGGCAAGGACATTCGGCAGGGCATCCCGCTCGCGCTCGAGAACTACAACCTCCTGCACCGCCTGTGGCGCGAGGACTTCGTCGATTGGGAGGGCCAGTTCCGCACGCCGCTCCAGGGCTTCCAGTCGACCCCGCGCCCGCTCGACGACGTTCCGCCCTTCGTCTGGCACGGCTCCATCCGCAGCCCAGAGATCGCCGAGCAGGCCGCGTACTACGGTGACGGATTCTTCGCCAACAACATCTTCTGGCCGAAGGAGCACTACATGCAGCTCATTCGCCTCTACCGCCAGCGCTTCGAGCACTATGGTCACGGCACTGCCGACCAAGCGATCGTCGGCCTCGGTGGCCAGGCGTTCATGCGCACGAACTCGCAGGACGCCGTCAACGAGTTCCGCCCGTACTTCGACAATGCTCCCGTGTACGGACACGGTCCGAGCCTTGAGGACTTCACTGAGCAGACTCCGCTGACCGTCGGCAGCCCGCAGCAGGTCATCGACCGCTACGCGAGCATGCGTGAGTACTTCGGCGACTACCAGCGCCAGCTGTTCCTCGTCGACCACGCCGGCCTTCCGCTCAAGACCGTGCTCGAGCAGCTCGACATCCTCGGCGGCGAAGTGGTTCCCGCCCTCCGCAAAGAGTTCGCAACGAACCGCCCGGCGCAGGTTCCGGATGCGCCGACACACGCTTCGCTCGTCGCCCAGCGCGCTGAAATTGTAAAGGCAGGCAACTGACATGACCACCCGCACAATCGCTGTCATCTCCGCGGGCCTCAGCCAGCCGTCATCCACCCGCCTGCTCGCGGACCGCCTCGCCGAGGCAACCGTTGCACGGCTGAAGATGCAGGACATCGAGGTGCAGCTCGACGTCATCGAGCTGCGGGATGTCGCGCAGGACGTCACGAACAACCTGCTGCTCGGGTTCCCGAGTCCCAAGCTCGACGCAGTGATCGAGAAGGTCAGGGGCGCGGACGGCCTCATTGCTGTCACGCCCATCTTCACCACGAGCTACAGCGGTCTGTTCAAGTCCTTCTTCGACATCCTCGACCCCCAAGCGCTCGTCGCGATGCCCGTGCTGCTCGGTGCGACCGGCGGGACCGAGCGACACTCGCTCGCCCTCGATTACGCCATGCGCCCGATGTTCACGTACCTGCACGCGGTCGCCGTCCCGACCTCGGTCTTCGCGGCTTCCGCCGACTGGGGGAGCGGCGAGGGCGGCGTGAAGGCGCTCTCGGATCGCATCGTTCGCGGTGCCACCGAGTTGGCCGACCTGGTGGCGACATCCGATCGCTCGGGGCTCGTGCGCGACCCATTCGCCCTCGACGCGTCATTCAGTCCGGTTGGCGGGTTCGGGGCGCAATAGAAGTCGAGTTCGGTAGTAGCACCCGACTTCACAACTCCACCGAAGACCACTGGTTGCTCATAGCAAACCTGAGGTGACGGTCGGCAAGCTCACTACATCCGAAATCAGGAGGTGGGCGGGATGAGCACACGTGACATGGGTAAGCGTCGCAGCCGGGCTGTGACGGCAACACTGGCTGGGTTCGCAGTGATCGGCTCTGGCGCTGCGGGGGTGGCCGCCTGGCTGGGCACCAGCGCGCAGGCTTCGACAGGATCGAGTTCGTTGACATCGAGAGTTCCGATGACAACGCAGGCCCCCACGACGACACAGGATTCGCCGGTGTTGCCTAACCAGGGCGGGGAACCCGCGGCCACGTCGAGCGGGTCCTGAGAATGGACACCGTGACAAGCGAGTGGCCGCTCTGGAGCACGACGGCGCGTCTCGTCATCACCGATCCGGAGGCGCTGGATGCGGCCTGCGCAATTGCGGACGCGCTCCTGGCCGAGATCGATGAGGCATGCAGCCGCTTCCGTGCGGATTCCGAACTGCAGCGCCTGTCTGCGCAGCTCCCGAACGGGGTCGAGGTCAGCGAGATGCTCGCGCTCCTCGTACGCCGCGCCCTCACTGCCGCCGCGACGTCCGACGGCGATGTCGACCCGACGCTGGGGTACGCGATGGATGCCGCGGGCTACGATCGCGACATCCGCCTGGTCGAAGACTCCGATGGCCCGATCAAGGCCGTGATCTCGCCGAGGCCCGGGTGGAAGAGTGTCACGCTCACCGGGCGCACCCTGCGCGTTCCTGCCTCGCTCGCACTCGACCTCGGAGCGACCGCCAAGTCGGTTGCAGCGGACCTTGTCGCCCAGCGGATATCTTTCGATCTCGGTTGTGGCGTGCTCATCAGTCTCGGCGGCGACATCGCGACGGCCGGCGCCGCGCCGGCCGGCGACTGGAACGTCCTCGTGCAGGACACCCCGGCTGACCCGGCTGCGCTCATCCGGCTGCGGCGTGGCCATGCCGTTGCCACGTCCAGCACGCAGAAGCGCCGGTGGCGACGCGGTGGGCAGCAGATGCACCACATCCTCGACCCGCGCACGGGGCGTCCGGCCGA
>JAUZGC010000007.1 GCA_030840105.1 Microbacteriaceae bacterium | reverse complement strand
GGGCGATCAGCAGCTCGTCGACCGGGCCGCGCTCCAGCAGCTCTTGTGGGATGCCGCCGGCGTCCACCGTTCGGGACCCGGCCTGGCAGCAGCCGCCGAGACCCTGGCCGGCTGGCGCGCGGCCGATCCCACCACGGCAACGATCGCCCAGCGCGAAGACGCCAACCTGCTCGACCTGGCGCGATTGCTCGTCACAGCAGCGCTCGCTCGTGAGGAGTCCCGCGGCGCTCACTTCCGCTCCGACTATCCATACGTCTCCGACGAATTCGCCCGGCACCTCGTCTGGGCACGAGAGGTTTCCGTTTCATGCTGACGCAACAGATCATCGACACCGTCGTTCGCGCCGCCCTCACGGAGGACGCGCCTTGGGGCGACCTCACGTCCCAGCTGCTCATTCCCGCGGAGGCATACGCCACCGCGCATCTCAGGGCCCGTGAGGCGGGCGTCTTCAGCGGCGGGGGCGTGTTCCAGGCCGCCATGACGGAGACGGATGGCGACATCCGCACGACGCTGCTCGTTGCCGACGGCGACCGGTTCGAGGCAGGGGCGACGCTGGCATCCGTCACCGGTCCCGCACGCAGCGTGCTGCAGGCCGAGCGCGTCGCGCTCAACCTCGTGCAGCGGATGAGCGGGATCGCCACCCTGACCGCAACCTTCGTCGACCTGATCGCCGGCACGAAAGCGCGCATCGTCGATACCCGCAAGACCACCCCGGGGCTGCGCGCCCTCGAACGGCACGCTGTGCGCTCGGGCGGCGGCCAGAATCACCGCTTCTCGCTCTCGGATGCGGTCCTCGCCAAGGACAACCACCTTGCGATCCTGACCGAGCACGGCGGTCTCACCGTGACGGAAGCGTTGCTGCACGTTCGCGCCCAGCTCTCGCACACGACGCACCTCGAGGTCGAGGTCGACCGGATCGACCAGATCGAACCTGTGCTCGCGGCCGGAGTCGACACGATCATGCTCGACAACTTCACGATCGATCAGCTCACGGAAGGCGTCGCGCTCGTGGCTGGCCGGGCACTCATCGAGGCCAGCGGAAACGTGAACCTCACGACGGTCCGCGCGATCGCCGAGACGGGCGTCGACGTGATCTCCGTCGGTGCGCTCACCCACAGCGTCCGCGCGCTGGATCTGGGCCTCGACGTCGACATCTCGATGCCATCGAACGCCTCGGACGCCGAGCCCGCCACGCTCGCTGAGCACGCCCGGCCCACCATCGCCTGATGATCTACCTGGATGCGGCAGCGACGACCGCCGTGCGCCGCGAGGTGCTCGAGGCGATGTGGCCGTACCTGACGGGTGATTTCGGCAATCCGTCGAGCCACCACACCGTCGGCGAGTCGGCGGCGCGCGCGCTGGCCGAGGCGCGGGCGGGCGTCGCATCCTGGCTCGGATGTCGCGCGAGCGACGTGATCTTCACCTCGGGCGGCACCGAGGCCGACAACCTCGCGATCAAGGGCATCGCCCTCGCCACCCCGCGCGGGCGGCACATCGTCACGACCCGAATCGAGCACGAGGCCGTCCTGGAATCGGTCGCGTACCTCGAACGCCTGCACGGCTTCGAAGTCACCTTCGTCGACGTCGACCGGTCCGGACTCGTGAGCCCGGACGCCTTCGCCGCCGCCCTGCGTGACGACACCACCCTCGCCACGATCATGTATGCCAACAACGAGGTCGGCACGGTGCAGCCGATCGCCGAACTGACCGCGATCGCGCGGGCTGCGGGTGTCCCGTTCCACACGGATGCAGTGCAGGCCGCCGGCTGGCTCGATCTCAACGTCGCCACGCTCGGAGTCGACGCGCTGAGCCTCTCCGGTCACAAGCTCGGCGCCCCCAAGGGCGTCGGCGTGCTCTTCGTCCGCGGACGCATACCCCTCGAGCCCGTACTGCATGGCGGCGGGCAGGAACGTGGCCGCCGCTCTGGCACCGAGAACGTGGCGGGCGCTGTCGCCCTCGCGACCGCCGCTCGGCTCAGCGAGCGGGACCGCTCCAGCAATGTCGAGCGGGCGAGTGCCGCCCGCGACGCATTCGTCGCCGAGGTTCTCGCGACGGTGCCGGGTGCCGAGCTCACCGGGCACCCCGGTCTGCGATTGCCTGCTACGGCATCCTTCGTCTTTCCCGGCACAAGCGGCGAGGCCGTGTTGCTCGAACTCGAGCGGCGCGGAATCGTGAGCTCAAGCGGCTCGGCCTGCGCCGCCGGAAGCGACGAGGCCTCGCATGTACTGGTCGCCCTCGGTTACCCCGAAGCGGTCGCCCAGACGGCCGTGCGGTTCTCCTGGGGGGCGGATGTCGCGTCCGAGCATCTCGCACCCGTCGCAGGCGCGCTGCGCGAGGCCGTCGCGACGGTCACCTCGCTGGGTCGCTGACGCACGCGCTGCTCACGGGCCGGGGCGGTCTCCATGTGCCGCTTAGTGCGGTGAGACGCTGAGATTCTCGCCCAGCCGGCGTGCCACGATCTTCTCGACGAGCGCATTCGGAATCGGCTGGTCGGCCGGAAAGCGGATGGTTCCTCCCGAGGCGTCGAGATCGGCGAGGTCATCCTTGAGCAGCGAGATGAGTTTTGGCCTCATCGTGTAGAAACTGCAGCCGGTCTTGTTGGCGCCATAACCCACGAGCATCCCGTGCAGAAAGAAGATCGGGATGCCGTAACTGACCCGCTCCTGTGCGTCAGGCACGAGCTGCTTGATGGTCATGCGGAGCTCCTGAAGAGCTTGCCGGATTTCCACCGGCACGTCTGCCAGGTAGGCGTCCACGTCATCGGACCCGCTCATGCGCCCCACGGTACACCGCAAACAGCATATGAACGAGGGGTGCCCTGTACCGTGCCCCTTACCGTGCCCCCTCTTTTCTCTTTTCGTCTCCTCCCGCCCCCGCGCCTCCCAACGACACCTAGGCTTCCACCATGGGGTTCGCCAATACGGTGAAGGATCTGGGCTTCAGAGCGATGAGCCGAGCTCACAAGGCCTTGCTGATCGTGTCAGGCGGGCTGATCGGCTGGTCGCTCGGCTCCCTCCCTGTCGTCGAGCTGCATACGATCGGCCGCTCCAGCGGCAC
>JAUZGC010000051.1 GCA_030840105.1 Microbacteriaceae bacterium | reverse complement strand
CCCGCGGGCAGGCTGCTCATTGAAACGAGCAGCGGTACGTGGTCCGCGCGCGTAGTGATCAATGCGACGGGCACGTGGACCAGGCCACTCTGGCCCAGTTACCCCGGCCAACTCGACTTCGCCGGGCGACAGCTGCACGTTGCCCACTATGTTGCTGCCGAGGAGTTCACGGGCAAGCACGTTGTTGTCGTCGGAGGCGGAGTCTCGGCCGTGCAGCTCCTCGATGAGATCTCGCGCGTGACGACGACGACGTGGGTCACGCGGCGTGAACCTGTCTGGAGGGACGGAGAATTCACCGCGACGGCCGGCCACGATGCCGTCGCGCTCGTCGAGGAACGCGTGCGCCTCGGCCTGGCTCCGCAGAGCGTCGTCTCGGTCACGGGCCTCATCTGGACGCCAAGCCTTCGCGCCGCCGCCGCGCGCGGTGCCCTGGATCGACACCCCATGTTCACGCGGATCGAGCGCGACGGCGTTCAGATGGCCGACGGAAGTTTCCAACCGGCCGATGTCATCCTGTGGGCGACCGGCTTCCGCGCGGCCCTGGACCACCTCGCGCCACTCAAGCTGCGGTCGCCGGGCGGCGGCATCGTCATGAACGGCACGCAGGTCGCCGACGAACCGCGCGTCCATCTGGTCGGATACGGCCCGTCGTCATCCACCATCGGCGCGAACCGCGCGGGGCGCGCAGCGGTCAGCGGAATCGTGAAGCTGCTTGACGCGCCCTGACGGCGTCCCGTGTTGGTTTCGATACCCTCGTCACTTCGTGGCGTGCTACTCAACCAGCAGGGCGCGGGCCTGGTGCTGTTCGCGGTGGCGTGCAAGCTCGTCGATGAGTTCAGGTGCGGTGTGTGCGCCGCCGAAGATGGCGGTGCCCGGCTGGAACGCTGCGCCGGCCACGAGTGGCCCGGCCATCACAGGGTCGTATCCGAGCCGGTCGATGAGCTCTGACACCAGCGCGGCCGCGTCGTCGTCGTCGCTCGCAAGGGCGAGCGCGCGGCGGTTCGGGTCACCGGCGGGGAGCCTGTGTTCTTCGAGTTCGTGGTAACCGATGTGGTTGAGGCTCTTGACCAGGCGGGCGCCGGAAAGGTGTTCGGCTATGGTCTCGCTGCTCGTCAGGTCGGTGGCCTCGAAGTCGTCCTGGGTGCCGTCGATCGGAGCCCAATAGTTCATCGCATCGATGACCACCTTGCCCCGCAGCAGCTCAGGGTCGACCGAGCGGTACTTGTGCAGCGGCACCGCGACCACCACGAGATCAGCGGATGCGACGGCATCCGCTGCAGTCATCGCGGTGGCTCCCGGGGTCATCACCTCGGTGAGCAGCGCGATGTCCTCAGCAGCACCGGAGGCGGCGATGTTCACCGTGTAACCCGCAGTGAGGGCCGCGCGAGCGACCGAGGTGCCGACGCGTCCAGCGCCGAGGATGCCGAGGGTGGTCATGGTGCACTCCGAATCTTCACCTGGTTGATACATCAACTAGTATAGTGCTTTTGGTTGATCTATCAACTAACATGAAGGCATGCCCAGTTCAGAGCTCACGGAACGCCAAGCGGCCGCGTGGTCGAGCTACCAGCGGATGCGCACCCAGCTCAGCGGCCGAATCGGTCGTGAGCTCGTACGCGAGGTCGGCCTCTCCGAGGCGGACTACGAGATCCTCGCGGCGATCATCGAGTCCCCCGACGGCTCGATTCGTTCCCTCGCGCTTCGTTGCGGGCTCGACTGGGAGAAGAGCCGGCTTTCGCACCAGCTGCGCCGCATGACCGAGCGCGGGCTCGTCGTGCGCGACGAATGTGTCGAGGACAACCGTGGCTTCATCGTGCGGGCATCCGAGGCCGGCCTCGCTGCGGCCAGGGCCGCGCAGCGCCACCACGAGCAGGCCGTGCGGCGCTACGTGGCCGACGTGCTGAGCCCGGAGCAGCTCGACCTGCTCGGCACGATCGCTGAGATCGTGCTCACGAAGCTCGATGATGACCGGGTGCAGCCGATGGGCGTCGTCGAAAGGCCCTTGGCAGCGTCGTCGGCCTAGCGGTGTCGTCGGCCTAGCAGGGTCGTGTCGCCTAGCGGCCTCGTCTGCTTAGCGCCGGTTGAGCATCCCCGCGACGAACGCGGCCTGGCCGGCGTGCTGCAGGTCATCCGAGATGACACTGACCAGACGCACGGCGAGCGTGACCGGCGGTGTCCACCGCGTATCGACGATGCGTGCGAGGTCGGCATCATCGAGGCCTTCGATGAACCGGATCGTTCGCTCGTGCACGACATCGTGGTAGCCGGCCAGCAGTTCCCCGGAAACCCCATTCACCTCGCCGACCGCGCTCGATGACTGGCCGTATCCGGTCGCGTCGGCCGAGAACGGCAGTCCGAAACGGTCGGCCCAGCCGTCGGATGTCCAGAGTTGCTCGCTTTTAGCGACTTCGGCGATGTGATCATCCTGGACGCGCGTCAGGTGCCAGACCAGCCACGCAATCGAGTTGGCGTCGTCGTCCACGCGTGCGGCGAGGTCATCCGCGGTCAATCCCGTGATCGCCCGGTGCACGGCATCGCGGATGCGGCCGAATGCGTCGATGAGCAGTTCGGTGCTGGTTGTCATCGGTGTGGCTCCTTCTGTTGGTACCCTCGATTCTCCTCGCTCAATCTCCATCCCTTCTCAGGCAGCCCATCGTCGTTGCGGCCCTATCGTCATTGCGCGCGCTGGGCCAAGATCGAACCATGGATCTTTCGGCGGCCACCCCGATCACGCCAATGCTTGCGAAAGCCCTCGACGAGGTGCCCGCGCCAGACGGCGTGCCTGGCGGCCTGGTATACGAGCCGAAATGGGACGGCTTTCGGGCCATCGTCTACTTCGACGGGGAGAACGTGGAGATCGGCAGCCGCGGCTCGAAGATGCTCACGAGGTACTTTCCCGAACTCACGGATGCCTTTGCCCGGCTTCTGCCTGCACCGTGCGTCCTCGACGGAGAGATCGTCGTTCGCACCGGTGAGCCGGGCCACGAACGGCTCGACTGGGAGGCGCTGTCGCAACGCATCCATCCGGCGGCCAGCCGCGTTAAGACCCTGTCGGAGGCCACGCCAGCGACGTTCGTCGCCTTCGACCTGCTCGCCCAGGGTGACGAGAGCTACCTCGACGTGCCGTTCGGCGAGCGTCGCGCCGCTCTCGAAGACCTGGCCGGAGACCTGCCCGATCCGGTCTACCTCTCGCAGACCACCGCCGACGTGGAACTCGCGCGGCAGTGGCTTGTCGAGTTCGAGGGCGCGGGCCTCGACGGTGTCGTGGCCAAACCGCTTGCCGCCGCATACGCCCCGGGTAAGCGCGTCATGCTGAAGATCAAGCATCACAGGACAGCGGATGTCGTCCTGCTCGGTTATCGCGTTCACACGAGTGGGCGCGGGGTCGGCTCATTGCTGCTCGGTCTCTACGACAGTGACGGACAATTGCGGAATGTGGGCGGGGCATCCGCGTTCAGTGATGCCAGGCGGCTCGAATTGGTCGATGAGCTCGCACCCCTGGTGATCAGGGATGATGCCGGCGAGATCGTCAAGGGCGCGACGGAGCGCAGCCGGTTCTCCGCTAGCAAGGATGTCTCGTACGTGCGGCTCGAGCCGACGCGCGTGCTCGAGGTGCGTTACGACCAGATGGAGGGAATGCGCTTTCGGCACACCGCCCAGTTCTTCCGCTGGCGCCCGGATCGCGACGCGCGCTCGTGCACGTTCGAGCAACTCGAGCGCCCGATCGCATACGACCTGAGCAAGGTACTCGCGTAAGCGGGTATCGCCAATACCCTGCTGATGCGATGACTCTGGGGAGGGTAGGGACGCTGGCGGGCGCCGGGGCTGCTGGGCGGTTCGCTCAAGCGCGACTGCATTGGCCATAGCACTGTTCGGATCTCTCTGATCCCTTGGATCCTAGGATCCCGTGGTCTCTCCTCCTCCAACGGATCCGGCGGATCGCTTCGGTTCCCTCGGCTCCCTCGGGCCGGCCCCCTGCACAGGGTCCTGTTGGTCTGACTTGTCCCAGGACTCGTGCGTTCCCGGCAGAAGTATGTTCGATCCTGCCAGACTCGTTTCATGGCCGCAGTCGTAGACGCGTTCACCGCATCGCTTGATGCGGTGCGGTCTGCTGCCGCCACGATCCCGGCCGAGGTCGGACTCATCAAAGGGTTGGATCATGACGGGCTGCTCACCTCGCTTCGCGCACTTGCTGAGATCCGCCGAATTGTGGATGCTCGCACGTCCCTGATCGCCGGCGAGATCGGGTATCGGTCCCGCCGGGAGCTCGGGTATGACGGGTTCGCGCAGCGGGAAGGGTTCCGCACTCCCGAAGC
>JAUZGC010000045.1 GCA_030840105.1 Microbacteriaceae bacterium | reverse complement strand
TCGCCGCGGCCTACCTGGCGGCACTGCCTGTCGGCGATGCCGTGCTCGCCTTCCGGTTCCGCGGCGACTACCACGACGATGTCCACTACACAAAGACGAACGGAGACTCCGTCTCCTTCACCTTCCGTGGAACCGGTGTGCAGTGGATCACGGCGATGGGGCCAGACCAGGGCGCCGTCGACGTGTACGTCGACGGCAAGAAGGTGAAGCAGGTCGATACCCACAACGCCACGCGAGTGACCGGCAAGGAAGTGTTCGCCGTCGATCGGTTGAAAGACGGCGAGCACACGTTCAAGGTGGTGAAGGTATCGGGTGACGTCATGCGGAATGACGTGATCCGTTACACCACCTCGTAGGTCGAGTCCCTCCCGGGTGCACGACAGCAACCGCCGGTGCGGTGCCCTCGCGGGCGCCGCACCGGCGTATCTGTCGGGGTGGCGGTGTCTGGTTTCACGACCTTGTGAACGGATGTCGCGCGTCATTGTGAACGGTCCGAGTCGTTTCGTCGGGATGTCTCACGACGTTGTGAACGGTTGCACGGCACGGTCAATGGGTGAGCAAAGCTGAAGTTCTGATCAATGCGGTGATCGTTCAGGGTCTCTCTTATGGAGAGGTCGCCAAGCGCCACCGGGTGTCGAAATCGCTCGTGCATCGCCTCCATCATCGGTGGCTGAACGAGGGGGATGCGGCGTTCGTGTCGAAGTCTTCCCGCCCGAAAAGCAATCCACGGGCGACTCCAGAGTGGCTTGGCGAACGGATCCTCCAACTGAGGGATGAACTCGAATCCGATGGCCTCGACGCCGGCGCGGACACCATCCACACCCATCTGGCGGGCGAAGGTCACCAGATCAGCCGGACCACGGTTTGGCGGATCCTGAAACGCGCGGGCCGGATCACCGCGCAACCCCAGAAACGACCCCGCAGCTCCTACCAACGCTTCGCCGCAGACCGACCGAACCAGACCTGGCAGTCGGACTTCACCCACTGGACCCTGACCGACGACACCGGGGTCGAGATCATCGGCTGGCTCGACGACCACTCCCGCTACCTGCTGCACCTATCCGCCCACCGCCGAATCAGCGGCAAAACCGTCACCGACACGTTCACTCAAACCGCCACCGTGCACGGCTACCCGGCATCAACCCTGACCGATAACGGCAACGTCTACACAACCAAATACGCCGGCGGAGCCCGCGGACGCGGCACCGCCAACGCCTTCGAAACGCTCCTCGCCCTCGAGGGCATCACCCAGAAGAACGGCAAACCCTACAAGCCAACCACCCAGGGCAAGATCGAACGGTTCTGGCAAACCCTCAAGAAACACCTCACCGCCCACCCCACTGCAGGCATCGAGGAACTCCAACAGGTCCTGGACAACTTCCGGAACTACTACAACCAGCACCGCCCACACCGCGCCCTGAACCGCAGAACCCCGGCCTTCGCCTACACCCTGATCCCGAAAGCAACCCCGGTCCTGCCCGCCGACCCCGACCTCTGGCGAGTGCGCTACGACACCGTCGACGCGCACGGGAAAATATCCCTCCGGTACGGCAACCGGATGATGCACCTAGGCATCGGCCGAGGCCACGCCCGCACCGACGTCATCGCCCTCATCCATAACCACAACGCCACCGTGATCACCCTCGACGGCACAGTCCTCGGCGACTACACCCTCAACCCCAACACCGGATACCAACCCAAACAAAAAAACGGCTGAACCCACATTCCGCGGGTTCAGCCGTTCACAATGTCCTGAGACATCACACTGTCGGGGTGGCGGGATTCGAACCCACGACCTCTTCGTCCCGAACGAAGCGCGCTACCAAGCTGCGCCACACCCCGATGGCCCCGAAAGGCCTCCATAAGAATACACGGTGCGTCCCGCCGCCGCTGACCAGCGTGAGATCACAGATCGGTCGGCGATTTAGCCGACTATCCGCTCCGGTTATGCCGAGGGTGTGAGCGTGAGGAGCGTCGCTTCGGGGCGACACGCGAAGCGCACGGGCGCATATACCGAGGTGCCGAGCCCGGCCGAGACATTCAGGTACGCCGAGCGAAGGGCGTGCGTCCAGACGCTGAGGCCCTTGACCTGACGCCGGGGGATGTCGCAATTGGTGACGAGAGCGCCAAAGCCGGGAACGCACACCTGGCCGCCGTGCGTGTGGCCAGCGAAGATGACCTCGGCCCCGTGCGTGACGAACGAATCGAGCACGCGCTGGTACGGCGCGTGTGCGACGCCGATCGTGACGGCGGGCAGACCCTCAGCCGGATCGCTTTCGCGAAGTTCGTCGATCGCCCCGGTGAGAAGCTCGAGCTTGTCGAAATGGCGGTGCGGATCATCCACACCAAAGAATTCGAGGTGGGTGCCCTTGATCGTGACGGCGGCCGCTGCATTGTTGAGTTCGAGCCAGCCGAGATCGTCAAAGAACGAGTGGAGGCGCTTGATGTCGAGCGTCGGGGAGCGGCGGGGATGCATCGACGGTCCGGTGAAGTACTTGAGCGGGTTCTTCGGCTGCGGGCCGAAATAGTCGTTGGAGCCGCTGACGTAGACCCCGGGGATTCCGCGGAAGCGCTCGAAGGCGTACTCGATGCCATCCACCCCGTGTTCGTGGCCCAGATTGTCGCCGGTGTCGACGATGAGGTCTGGCTTGAGGTCGGCCAGTGCGCGCACCCACTCCTGCTTGTCGCGCTGCCAGGGCGCCATATGCAGGTCGGAGAGGTGCAACACCGTGATGGGTGTGGCACCCGGGGCCAGCACGGGTACATCCACCCGCCGCAGTGTGAAGAGCTTCCGTTCAACGAGGGAGCCCCAGGCCAGCGCTGCGCCCGCGGTGATTGCAAATCCCACGGCGACGGCGCCGACCGCACTGAGAGGTCGCCGCATTGCCATTAGGGACCTCCGACCGTGATTGTGACCACGGATCCCTTTTGCGCGGATGTTCCCGCAGCCGGACTCATCGCTGTGACCTTGCCCACACTGGGGCTTGCCGGATCTTTGACCACAGTGACCTGGAAGCCAGCTCCCTTGAGGTCGGAGGTCGCCTTATTCTCGGTCTCCCCCCTGACATCGGGAATCGTCGTCATGACGATCGAACCGTCGCTCGTGTTCACTGTGATGCTCGCGCCCTTGCTCACACTCGAGCCCGCTGCTGGGTTTGTCGCGGCCACGGTTCCCGCGGCCTGGCTGGACGCAATGGGTCCGCCATCCTGGTAGTTGAGGCCGATGCCTTTGAGCAGGGTCTGAGCGTCCGCTGGCGACTTGCCGGTGAGATCGGGCACCGTCACCTGGACGCCGTACAGCAGCGCCGAGCCCGGAGCGGGGAAGGGGTCCCCGCCGTACTTGGCCAGCGCGGTTCCCATGATCTGCCTCATTAAGGGTGTGCGTGTCAGGGAGGCGGTCATTCCGTTGACTGTCGTCTTTCTCATCGACACGTGGCCAGTGACGTTTCCGATCCAGTAGGTGGCCGCCACCTTGGTGCTCGCTTCGGTGATCCAGATCTGCTCGGCATTGTCTGTCGTACCCGTCTTGCCCAGCACGTCGAGCTTCGTCGGGTTGCTGCCGGCGGCGGTACCCCGGGTTACGACCTGCTTGAGCGCGTAGGCCATGGCCGCTGCGATCTTCGGGTCCGTCGCGACCTTGCAGGTGGACTTCGGTGGCGCGACATCCTTGCCAGAGGCATCCACGATCTTGTCGATTGCGACCGGACTGCAGACGACACCACCGTTTGCGATGCCCGCGTACGCGGTCGCCAATGTGAGCGGAGCGATCTGGTTGGTTCCCAGAACGCTTGCCGGTCTGGAGTCGAGCGGCTGTCCATCCGCCCGGTGCACCATGAAGGCCTCCGCATCCGCCTTGATGTTGCAGAGGTCCATCTGATGAGCCATCGCGACGAACGCGGTGTTGATCGACTGGGCGGTTGCGTTGATTGCGCTCTGGATGCCACCTTCGCCGGCCGCATCGTTCTTGGGATCGTACACACCAGTCCAGGGCCCGCCACACGAATCAGTGAAGCTGCTCTGGTTGTAATGTGTCACGCTCGCGTCGACAGTTTCCTGGAGCGAGTGCCCGGTTTTCAACCACTCATTGAGCGTGAAAGCCTTGTACGACGATCCGACCTGGAATCCGGATGACCCCCCATAGGCCAAATCGGTGTTCCAGTTCACCGCGGTGTAACTCGGGTCGGCAGTGAGGACGCTGGGATCCTGACTGTAATTCTTGCTCTGGGTCATGAAGAGCACGCGACCTGTGGCCGGCTGGACGCCGACGGCGGCACCGCCGAGGTCAGCCTTCGCGAAGGTACTCGGCACTCGAGCTTTGAGGGCAGCCTCCGCCGTCATCTGGAGGTCGAGGTCGAGCGTCGTGTAGATCTTGTAACCGCCGCGATTGAAGTTGAAGACGCGGTCATCCGCCGTCGCACCGAAAACCGGGTCGTTGAGAGCGATCTTCTGCACATAGTCACAGAAGTAGGCGGACCCACCGGCGGTCTGGCATCCGCGAACTGTCGGCGTGATCTTCGGCGTGATCACCGTTTTGACCGCCTCGGTGTATTCGGCCGGCGTGATCTTCTTGGTGTCGCGCATCTTCCCCAGGATGTAGTCGCGACGAATCTTGTTCGCTTTGTACCCGTTGGCCGCGCCATTGACTTTGCTGGTTGGGTCGTCCAGTTTCAGCAACGAGGGGTTATTGACGATCGCAAGCAGGCTGGCCGACTGGGCGATCGTCAGGTCCTTCGCGGTGACCCCGTAGTAATACTTGGCCGCGGACTCGATGCCATAGACGGAGCCACCGAAGCCCGCAATGTTCAGGTACCCAAGCAGGATCTGGTCTTTGGTGTACTTCTTCTCCAGGCCGACCGCGTACTTCATTTCCCTGAGCTTGCGATCGGGTGATACGCCGGTGGCGTCATCGACGCACGATTGATATGCCGTCTTCTGCGCGGCGGTGCTGACTGGCTTGGTCTCGCACACCTGCAGCAGGACGTTCTTGACGTATTGCTGCGTAATCGACGAGCCGCCCTGCACGGATCCGCCCTGGCCGGCCTTTTTGAGTGTGGTGAGCACAATGGCTCGGAGAGTGCCCTGCAGGTCCACTCCGCCGTGCTGGTAAAAACGCGGGTCCTCGCCGGCGATCGCCGCGTTTTTGACGTTCGGCGAGATCTGATCCCAGGTGTCTGATTGCCGGTTCTGTGCATAGAAGGTCGCGAGTTGGAAATCCGCGCCCTTGCTGTCCTTCGCGTAGATCGTGGTCGGCTGCGCGAGTTGGTCGACCGCGAGATACTCGGGGAGCCCCTCGAAGATACCGATGGTGCTCTGGGCAGCCATGCCGGTCACGGCGATCGCGGGGGTGACCGCAGCAGTGACGAGCAGGCCCGCGATGACACTCATCCCGACGAACGCGCCGAAGGCTCCGAGCGCGCCCGAAGGCAGGGGTTTTTGGGCAGACATAGGATTCAGAGTAAGTGGTAAAGCGAAAAAAAGCTCACAACTAAGCCTGAGGAGATCGATGTCCCGCTGGGAATACCTGACAACGCCCCTGATGATTCACAACACCGCGGCCATCCTCAATAACTGGGGTTCGGATGGCTGGGAGCTCGTGCAGATCGTCACGGGTCCAGAGGGCGGGCTCGTCGCCTACCTCAAGCGCCCGCTCGTCGAGGCCGGCGAGTGATGTCGCAGATCGACGATCGCCTGGCCGAGCTGGGCATCACGCTCCCGGAGGTCGCGCCTCCCGTCGCCGCGTATGTTCCCGCGGTCCAGAGCGGCTCGTTTGTGTACACGTCCGGCCAGCTCCCGTTCGTGTCGGGCGTCCTTCCGGCGACGGGCAAGGTCGGCGAAGGATCGGGCCTCATTCCCGCGGCTGATGCCAAGGACTATGCGCGCTTGTGCGTACTCAATGCGCTCGCCGCGGCCAAAGGAGTGATCGGATCGCTCGATCGAGTGACGCAAGTCGTCAAGGTGACGGGCTTCGTCGCATCCGACCCCGCATTCACCGGCCAACCCGGCGTCGTCAACGGCGCGTCCGAGTTGCTCGGCCAGATTTTCGGCGATGCGGGCGTACACGCGCGGTCCGCGGTCGGCGTTGCGGTGCTTCCGCTTGATTCGCCGGTCGAGGTCGAGCTGATCCTCGCGTTCGCGTAGGCATCGCCTCGCTGGCGACATCCGTCTGCGTCCGTTCCGGCGGGCGGGCACGATCACGTGGCTGCGCCCGCGCGGCACGTGTGAACCGGTCGCGCGGGCGCACATGCCTCGCGTGGGCGCAGACACGCCCGAACGGGCGCTGACAGGCACGCCGAAACGGGCACTGACAGACACGCCGAAACGGGCACTAACGCGCGGCACGCACCTGCGAGCACGCACCCGCGAGCGTCGCTGTTAGTTCAGCTTGTCCTGGATGATCTGCATGACGGATGCATCCGCCAAGGTCGTTGTGTCGCCGATCTCGCGGCCTTCCGCGATGTCCTGCAACAGGCGGCGCATGATCTTGCCCGAGCGCGTCTTGGGGAGCTCGTTGACCACGAACACCTGGCGGGGCCGGGCGATCGCGCCGATCTGCTCGGCGACATGCGCGCGCAGGATCGCGGCGATGTCGTCCCGCGACGCGGCATCCCTCTGGCTCTCCTTGATGATCACGAACGCAACGACGGCCTGGCCGGTTGTCTCGTCGGCCGCGCCGACAACCGCGGCCTCAGCGGTGAGCGGATGCGCGACGAGCGCCGACTCGATCTCCGCGGTCGAGAGGCGGTGCCCCGAGACGTTCATGACGTCGTCGACGCGCCCCAGCAGCCAGATCTCGCCGTCCTCGTCGAGTCGTGCGCCGTCACCGGCGAAATACTTGTCGCCGAACTTGTCCCAGTAGGTCTCCTGGAACCGCTGCGGGTCGCCCCAGATGCCGCGGAGCATGCTCGGCCACGGCTCGGAGACCACGAGGAGCCCGCCGTTCCCATGACCGACGTGGCCGCCGGACTCGTCGAGCACGTCGATGGAGATGCCTGGCAGCGGAACCTGCGCGCTTCCCGGCTTGGTGGCCGTGATTCCGGGCAAGGCCGAGATCATGATCGCGCCGGTTTCGGTCTGCCACCAGGTGTCGACGATGGGCGCCGTGTTGCCGCCGATGACCTCGCGGTACCACATCCATGCCTCAGGATTGATGGGCTCACCGACCGAGCCGAGCAGGCGCAGGCTGCTCAGGTCGAACCCTTGCGGGATCTGCCGGCCGAGCTTCATGAAGGAGCGGATGGCCGTGGGCGCCGTGTAGAAGATCGAGACCTTGTACTTTTCGATGATCTCCCACCAGCGGCCGGGGTGCGGGGCATCCGGGGTGCCTTCGTACATGACCTGGGTCGCGCCATTGGCGAGCGGCCCGTAAACGAGGTAACTGTGCCCGGTGATCCAGCCGACATCGGCCGTGCACCAGTAGACGTCGGTTTCGGGGTGCAGGTCGAACACGTTCTTGTGCGTGAATGCGGCCTGCGTCAGGTAGCCGCCCGATGTGTGCAGGATGCCCTTGGGCTTCCCGGTCGTGCCACTCGTGTACAGGATGAAGAGTGGATGCTCCGCGTCGAACGCCTTGGCAGTGTGGTCCGCGTCGACCTGCGCGATCTCTTCGTGCCACCAGAGGTCGCGGCCTTCGGTCCACTCGACCGGGTTGTCACCGCGCTTGACGACGAGCACGTGCCCGACGTTCGTCTCGCCCGTGGCGAGTGCGGCATCCACAGCAGGTTTGAGCGGGGAGACCTTGCCCTTGCGCCAGCCGCCGTCGGCCGTGATCACGAGCTTCGCGTCGGCGTCGTCGATGCGCGAGCGCAGGCTCTCGGCGCTGAACCCGCCGAACACGACAGAATGAACGGCGCCGATGCGCGCGACAGCGAGCATCGCGATGACCGCCTCCGGGATCATCGGCAGGTAGATTGCGACACGATCACCCGCACGGATGCCCAGGCTCGTCAGCAGGTTGGCGGCACGCTTGACCTCGGCGGTCAGCTCTGCATAAGTGATGGAGCGGCTGTCGCCTGGCTCGCCCTCCCAATGCAGCGCGACGCGGTTTCCGTTACCGGCGAGCACGTGGCGGTCGAGGCAGTTGTACGCGACGTTGAGCTCACCGTCGTCGAACCACTTGGCGAACGGCGGGTTCGTCCAGTCGAGGGTCCGGGTGAATGGCTTGTGCCAGTGCACAAGCTCCCTGGCCTGGTCTGCCCAGAAGCCAAGCCGGTTTGCGGATGCCTCCGCATAGAGCTCGGGCTTGGCGATCGCCTGCGCGGTGAATTCGCTGTTCGGTGGGAAGCGGCGAGTCTCGTGCAACAGGTTGTCGATGGTGTTGCTCATGGGCAGGTTTCGCTCCTTTGCGAGGGTTTTGGACGGACGGACGCGACTGGTGGGCGGGCTGTTGTGCCACGACAATATGAGACTTTACCGTGTGTTCTTGTACCCCGTTGAAGCTAAGTTGCGAAACCCCCCATTTGGCGTACACTGATACCCGGCCGAATGAATTTTCTGGCTTGTGGCGCCATGATTCCCCCCAATCTAGCGCCACTGAGGCGGCACCTG
>JAUZGC010000040.1 GCA_030840105.1 Microbacteriaceae bacterium | reverse complement strand
CCCATCCGCTCCAACAACACCACCTCGACCGGCCCGATCCCGTTCATGCACACGATCGACTCGATCCTGCGTGCGGTCAGCCGTGGGGGGAAGAAGTTCGGTGCCCTGGCCTTCTACATGGAGAACTGGCACCTCGACTTCCCGGAATTCCTTGACCTGCGCCAGAACTCGGGCGACCCGTACCGCCGTACCCGCACGGCCAACACGGCCGTCTGGATCAGCGACGAGTTCATGAAGCGTGTGCAGAACGACGATGCCTGGTACCTCTTCGACCCGCTGGAAGTGCAGGATCTCAACGAGCTCTACGGCAAGGAGTTCTCGGAGCGTTACAGCTTCTACGCCGCCGAGGCCGAGGCCGGCCGCATCAACATGTTCAAGAAGATCACGGCGCGGGAGCAGTTCAAGGCCATCCTGATGAGCCTGCAGACCACGAGCCACCCGTGGCTGACGTGGAAGGACACGATCAACAATCGTGCCCTCAACAACAACTCGGGCACGATCCACCTCTCGAACCTGTGCACCGAGATCTGCCTCCCGCAGGATCGCGAGAACGTCGCGGTGTGCAACCTGGCCTCGATCAACCTGTCCCGCCACCTGGTCGACGGAAAGTTCAACTGGGAGCAGCTCGAGCAGAGCGCCCGTCTGGCCGTGCGACAGCTCGACAACCTGATCGACATCACGGTCTCGAGCGTCGACGAGGCGGACTTCTCCAACCAGCAGAACCGCGCAATCGGTCTCGGCGTCATGGGGTTCACCGACGTCGTCGAGAAACTGGGCATCAGCTACGAGAGCGAAGAGGCGTACGACCTGATCGACGAGATCATGGAGCACGTCTCGTACGCGGCGATCGACGAGAGCGCCGACCTCGCCAAGGAGCGCGGTGCGTACACCAACTTCGCCGGATCCCGCTGGGCGCAGGGCATGGTTCCACTCGACAGCATCGCACTGACGGAGCAGGACCGTGGCGTCGCGATCAAGGTCAACCGCACGACCCGCCTCGACTGGGACGCGCTCCGTGAGAAGGTCAAGGGCGGCATGCGCAACGCGACCCTCATGGCGATCGCGCCGACGGCATCCATCGGTCTCGTTGCCGGAACGACTCCGGGCCTCGACCCGCAGTTCTCGCAGATCTTCAGCCGGTCCACCTCGAACGGCAAGTTCCTCGAGGTCAACCGCAACCTCGTCGCGGACCTGCAGCGGCTGGGCATTTGGGACTCGACCAAGGAGCTGATCCTGCGCAGCCAGGGCGACATCCAGAACATCGATGCGATCCCCGACGAGATCAAGGCCACGTACAAGACCAGCTTCCAGCTCTCGCCGTACGCCTTCATCGAGGTCGCGGCGCGTGCCCAGAAGTGGATCGACCAGGCGATCAGCCGCAACATGTACCTCGAGACACGTGACCTCGGCGACATGATGGACATCTACTACGCGGCCTGGGAGCGTGGCGTCAAGACCACGTACTACCTGCACATGAAGCCGCGCCACCAGGCAGAGCAGTCGACCGTCAAGGTCAATAAGTCGGAGGATATCTCCGGCGGCGCAGCGCGCAAGGGCTTCGCGGCGGTCGGTGCAGGGTCGGGCGCGGCCGACGCCGACTCGACGCAGGCGGCTGCTCCCGCCCAGGCGCCCGCGCGTAAGGGATTCGGCTTCGGCGGTCTGTCGACGGGTGGTGACAAGTAATGAACGAGTTCGACACGGCCGATGCGCCATTCGAGTATGTCGTTCCGGTCGATCCGATGGACGAGCTCCAGTGCGAGTCCTGCCAGTAGCGCAGGACGCGTAACGACGAGACAGACTTACAAGAAAGTAGAAGAAGAAGCATTATGGCGATTTTAGGAACCGGCATCCAAGAGGGACTCCTCCTCAAGCCGATCCGGTACAAGTGGGCAATGGACCTGTACGACCAGGCGGTCGCAAACACATGGTTCCCCAACGAGATCCAGTTGGGCGAAGACATCGCCGACTTCAAGAAGATGACGGACGAGGAACGCCACGCCGTCACCTTCCTGATGAGCTACTTCAACCCCAACGAACTGCTCGTCAACAAGGCACTCGCGTTCGGCGTGTATCCATACGTCAACGCGGCGGAATGCAGCATGTACCTCGCCAAGCAGATGTGGGAGGAAGCCAACCACAGCATGTCGTTCGAGTACGTGCTCGAGACCTTCCCTATCGACCGCGAGGCGGCGTACAACTCGCACGTCAACATTCCTTCGATGGCGAAGAAGGAAGAGTTCGAGATCACGTTCATCAAGCGGATGACGGAGCAGACGCTCGACATCACGACGACAGAGGGCAAGAAAGACTTCGTCCGTAACCTGGTCGCGTACAACGTCATCCTCGAGGGCATCTGGTTCTACTCAGGGTTCATGGTCGCGCTCTCCTTCCGCCAGCGCAACCTGCTGCGCAACTTCGGTTCGCTCATGGACTGGGTCGTGCGTGACGAGTCGCTGCACCTCAAGTTCGGCATCAACCTGATCCTCACGGTGCTCGAGGAGAACCCCGACCTGCAGACGGCGGAGTTCGCATCCGAGATCCGTCAGATGATTCTCGACGCCGTCGAGATGGAGGAGGAGTACAACCGTGATCTCCTCCCGAACGGCATCCTGGGCCTGAACGCGAACTACATCAACCAGTACGTCAAGTACCTGGCCGACCGGCGGCTTGAGGAACTCGGTTTCGACGCCGAGTACAAGGTCTCAAACCCTGCCAAGTGGATGGCTGCTGCCAACGACACGCTCGAGCTGGTCAACTTCTTCGAGTCGACCAATACCTCATACGAGTCGAACGCGCGATCCACCACGACGACAAAGTAGCCTCAGCGGACGGTCGAGCCGCTCCTATCCCAGTTGATAGGGCGGCTCGACCGTGGCGCTTAGGCCGGCTCGATGCCGAACGCCAGGGCCAACTTGTCGATCTTCTGTGCCCGGCCAAGTCGGGGCAGGTCACTGCCGTCGCGGATGATGCGGCCCCGGGACTCGAAATCGGCGAGGAACCCACGCGCCCAGGCCACGTCCGACCGGGTGGGGCTGATGACCTCGTTGATGATGGGCAACTGCTCGAGGTCGAGGCAGAGCTTGCCGGTCATGCCGAGGGCGACAGCGACGTTGCCTTGCTCGCGGAGCACGGGGTGACTGGTACCCACGGTTGGGCCGTCGATGGGGCCGGGCAGGTTGCCGACGCGGCTCGCGACGACGAGCCGGGAGCGAGGGTATGCCATGGCCAGGTCGTCAGAACTCGTGCCGGTGTCCCTGCGGTAGTCGCCGCTGCCGAAGGCGAGGCGGTAGGCGCCCCGGGCACGGGCGATGCTCGCGGCCTCCTCGATGCCAAGAGCCGACTCGACCAACGCGATCACGGGGGTCGCACCGCGCAGACGGTCGAAGGTCTCGGAAACGTGCGCAGAGGCCTCGGTCTTTGCGAGCATGACACCGCGCAACCCGGGCAGTCCCGCAAGGGCGTCCACATCGTCGGACCAGAACTCCGATGCGCGGTCGTTGATGCGCACCCAGCCGCTGCCGCCGCCACTGAGCCAGGTCACCACGTCGTTGCGGGCGGAGTCCTTCAAGCGCGGGTCGACGGCATCCTCGACGTCGAGGATGATCTGGTCGGCGCGCGAGCCCTCGGCGGCGTCGAAGTCCCCGGGGCGCGTGGCCGCCACCAACAGCCAGGACCGTGCGATCTCTGCAGAGACCGATCGGGGCCGACTCGGTGCCAATGTGTGATGCTCGGCCATGTGCCGTTTCCTCTCGCTCGCGAAGTTCCGTCAGCAAGGCTAACCTCGTTTTCTGAGCGCAACTCGCGCTCAGCCAGCCAGGGCCTTCGCCAGTCGCTGCGGACCCGTCCGCTCCGCCGTGCCGACGCGCGAATGACTCGCTGCTCGCGCCGGCGCGTAACAGAGAGCAACGCTCCTCGTGCCAGGCGCACGCGCACCTAGGATCAACCCATGACGAACCTGGATGTAGGCGCTACGGCACCGTTGCCGTTGCCGCTTGTCGCGCCTGCGGCATCCGACGACATCCTCGACTCGGTTACCGCGCTTGTCGGCAATACGCCCGTCGTCGAACTCCGCAGCCTCGCACGGGAACTTCCCGCGCGGGTACTGGTCAAGCTCGAGAGCCGTAATCCGGGCGGTTCGTCCAAAGATCGCGTCGCGCTCAACATGGTGCGCATGGCCGAGGCGACCGGGGTGCTTGCCCCGGGGGCGACCATCGTCGAGGCCAGCTCGGGGAACACGGGAATCGGGCTCGCCCTTGTGGGCCGGCTCACCGGGCACCCCGTCGTGGTCGTGCACAGCGCGGCGATCTCCGACGAGAAGCGTGCCGTCCTGACGGCATACGGCGCGCGACTCGTCGAGGCGGACTGGGATGCGGCTCCGAGTGATCCCGCGAATCCCCGCGCCGTCGCCGATCGCATCGCCGCAGAGACACTGGGAGCCTGGCGCTCAGCGCAATTCGAGAACTTCGCCAACCCCGGCGCGCACTACCAGACCACCGGACCCGAGATCTGGCGACAGACCGCTGGTGCCATCACGCACTTCGTCGCGTCGATCGGCACGGGCGGCACCGTGAGCGGTGCCGGGCGCTTCCTCAAGGATGTGAGCGCGGGCGCGGTCAAGGTGATCGGGGCCAACCCGACGGGCTCGACCTACGGCGGTGACGTGGGCGGAAGCATCCTCGTCGACGGTGTTGGCACGAGCTGGCCGCGTGACTTCTGGCCGGCGACGTTCGATCACGCGGTTCTGGACGACATCCGCACCGTCGGCGACGAGACGGTGTACCGCACAACGCACGCGCTGGCCGCCGAGGAGGCGCTGCTGCTCGGGCCCTCGTCCGGTCTCGCGGTCGCGGTCGCGCTCGAGACGGCGCGCACGGCGCCACCCGGATCCGTGGTGCTCGCGATCGCACCGGACGGCGGAATCAACTACCTGACGAAGGCGTACAACTCGGCGTGGTTGCACGGTGCCGGCCTGAGCTCTTCGGCACTCGCGCTGTGATCCTTCTCCACTTCGGTTGGTTCCTCGGGGCAGGCTTCGGCGTGCAGGGCTGGGGTGACCCGACGTACGGCATCGGTTACGACTGGACTCAACCGACGGTCTACCAGGATGCGGCTCGGCTGTTCGAGGCGAGCGGGCTCGACCTGTTCATCATCGAAGACGGCGTCACGGTGCCGGACACGTATGGCGGCACCGCAGAGGTGAACCTCGCCAACGCGCGGTTCGTGCCCAAGCACGATCCGTTGCCGCTGGTTCCGTATCTTCTCGGCGCCACGAACCACCTGGGTATCGTGCCGACGCTCAGCGCGAGCTTCTACGAGCCGTTCACGGCCGCGCGCCTGCTCGCGACCCTTCAGCACTTCGCGCACGGGCGCCTCGGATTCAACGTTGTGACGAGCGGCTCGGATCTCGCTGCCCAGAATTATGGGCTCGACAAGCAGGTGGATCACGACCTGCGCTACGACCGCGCGGACGAGTGGGTCAGCGTCGTGCGACAACTGTGGCGCAGCTGGGATGCGGATGCCGTGCTCGAGGACACCGCGCGTGGCGTCTATGCCGACTTCACGAAGGTGCGACCGATCAACCACAAAGGCGAGTTCTTCCAGGTTCGCGGTCCCCTCAACACGGTGCCGTTGTCCGAGGAGCCCGTGATGGTGCAGGCCGGCGCGTCGGGTCGCGGGCGCGATTTCGCCGGGAAGAATTCGGATGTCGTACTCGCGCTCGCGTCGACGGCCGAGCGGATGCGGGACTACCGCACCTCGATCCGGGATGTCGCGGCCGAGAACGGCCGCAATCCGGACGACATCAAGGTGCTCTTCGTCGTCAACCCCATCCTTACGGCAAACGCCAACGAGACCGCCGCCGTCAAGGCTCACCGTGCGGAACTCACGCAGACGGTCATCGACGAGGCGTTGCAGTCGATCTCCTACCTCTCCGGCGTCGACTTCAAGCGCTTCGACCTCGACGAGCCGTTGCCCGCGCTGACGACCAACAGCAACCAGGGCACACTCGACAACTTCGTCGCGTCGGCGCCAGCCGGTGCTACGTTGCGCGAGATCCTCCAGGCCAGGGCGCGCAAGGACGGCCTCGCAATCGTCGGCACGGCCGACGAGGTCGCGGACCACCTGGGTGAACTGGGTGAGGCTGTTGGCGGGGACGGATTCCTCTTCACCGGCCAGGTGCATCCGGCCCACGTCCACCGCACGCTTGATCCGCTTATTCCAGCACTGCGCCGTCGGGGGCTGATCCGCTCAGGCTTCGGTGACGGCGGGCTGCGCGCCAATCTGCTGGACTTCTGAAGTGGCCGTGAAAGACGTGCTCCCAGTCACGCTCGGTCCTGGCACCGTGACGCCGGAAATGGTGCAGCTCGTCGCCGACAGGCGCCGGATCGAGCTTGCGCCGGAGGTGACTGAGCTGATGGCCCGTTCGCGTGCGGTCGTCGAGCAGGCGCTCATGTCCGACGCGCCGGTCTACGGGCTGAACACCCAGCTCGGGGCCGGACGCGACGAACGCGTGAGCCTGCAAGAACTCGAGTCGTTCCAGCGCAGGGTGATCGCCAATCACCAGGGCGGCATCGGGGCACCGCTGCCGCACTCGGAGGTGCGTGCGATCATCACCGCACGCCTGGCCGGGCTGAGTCGGGGCGGCGCCGGCGTGCGGCCCGAACTGGCAAGCGCTCTGGCCGACCTGTTGAATGCGCAGGTCACCCCGGTCGTGCCGACGCGTGGTTCGGTCGGCGCGGGCGACCTCACCCAGCTCGCTGCCGTCGGTGCCGTGCTGATCGGGCGGGGCGAGGCGGAGTACGAAGGACACCGCCTGCTGGGCGGGGAGGCGCTCGCTGCGGCCGGCCTGGAACCGGTCACGCTCGCCCCGCACGAAGCGCTCGCCCTGCTGAGTAGCAACGCGTACAGCGTCGGCGTCGGCTCGCTTGTCCTGCGCCGGCTCGACGAGCTCGTCCAGGCGGCGGATCGGGCGGTCGCTCTCACCCTCGAAGGTCTCGGGGCGCGCGGCGGCGGAGGCAACCTGAGCCCGTTTGCCGCGGAGGTGCAGGCCGCACGCGGGGGAGCCGGCCAAACGGCATCCGCTTCGCTTGTGCGGCAGTTGCTCGCGGGCAGCTTCCTGGAGCGGCCGGATCGCCAGGTCACCGTGCAGGACCCGCTCTCCGTGCGTACGGCTCCGCAACTGCACGGCGCGCTCCGCGAACGCGTCGAGGCAACGCGCACCGAACTCACGGTGGAGCTCAACGCGCGCGCGGAGAATCCGCTCGTCGTCCTCGACGCGAGCGAGGCACACGGCGCGGGCATCGGGGGCGATCCGGGAATTGCGAGCGACGTGAGCATCGCGGTCTCCGGGCGGATGATCTCGGGCGGCAACTTCCAGGCGCTTCCCCTCGCACTCGACTTCGAATCGCTCCGGCTCACGCTCGCGCACGTGGCGGCAGCCAGTGAGCGCCGGATCGGGCAGCTCTCTGACCTCCTGCGCCCGCTCCGCGGCTCGGGCACGAGTGTGCTGCCGGGGCTGACCTGGTACGCGGCCGGCTCGGCGCTCGCGGAACTGCGCCAACTCGCCGCCCCGGCCACGCTTGGTTCGACAAGTCTCTCTGGAGTGGAGGACCACTCCTCGCTCGCACCGACGGCGCTGCAACTCCTGCAGCGTTCGGTCGCGCTCACCGGCGAGGTGCTCGCGATCGAAGCCCTGCACGCAGCAGAGGTCCTCCGGGTGACGTCCTCAGAGGGCGGTTCGGATGTCGTGCCCCTTGGGCACGGAACGGCGCCACTCGCCCAGGGGCTGGGCCGCCTGCTGACCTCGGGGGTGGCAGCCGCCCCCCTGGTTGAGGCGGCTGTGGTGCTGCTCGGGGCTGAGCCGGCCTGACCCAGGCATTGCTTGGAACGCTACAGCGCCTTCTCGAAGTGCAGGTAGCTGATCGCCTCGAGGTCACCGTCGAGGTCGAAGAGGGGTCGATACCCGAGCGCCAGGTAGAGGCCGACGGCCTCGGGCTGTCGCGCACCGGTCGTGAGCACGATCGTGCTGACTCCCCGCCGCCGCGCCTCACCCTCGAGTTCCGCCATGACGCGCCGCGCGAGTCCCTTGCGGCGATGGGAGGAGTGCGTCCAGACACGCTTGACTTCGACCGTCGTGTCGTCCACGCGTTTGAATGCGCCACCCGCTACGGCGACCCCGTCGACGACCAGCAACAGGAAGTCGCCTCCGTGGTCCTCGTGGAAGACCTCGGCCGGATAGCGCGAGAGCTCGACGGAAGACGGTATGCCGTCATTGAGCCCGTACCGCTCGTCGTATTCGCGCGACAACTCCTCAACCAGCGGGGCCGCGAGGGCGTCATCCGGTGTGGTCCGCAGCACGCTCGCGCCGGCGGCAAAGAGAGCGGACGGGGCGGGCATCCATCGACGATATTCGCTGGGTTCGTCCGTTGCAACACCCGATTTTCATAAAGCGTCACGGGAGGCCATCGCCGCGCAGGAATCCGGATCGGCGTCCCCGATTTCTTCGCGATTTCGTGTGTTTCACGCACATTTCCGCACGGATGTCGTCGCCGAGGCTGCGGTAGGCTGCGAATCACAGCATCCCTTCAGCCAGGAAATGGAGAAACACCATGCGAATTCGATATGCCGCGCCCGCGCTTCTCGCGGTGGCAGCACTCGCGCTCACCGGGTGTGTCAATAACGACACGACGACACCCGGCGCGACGAGCACAGGTGCCGGCGTCGCGAAGGACGATGCGCTTGCTGCCCTCCTGCCCGCCAGCGTGAAGTCGGCCGGCCAGATCACGGTCGGCATCGACCCGACCTATGCGCCCAACGAGTATAAGGACAGCAGCGGCAACCCCATCGGCTGGGAAGTCGACCTGATGAATGCCGCGGGTCAGAAGCTTGGTGTCAAGATCAACTACGCCGTTGCGAAGTTCGACAACATCATCCCGAGCATCGTCGGAGGCAAGGACGACATCGGACTGTCTTCGTTCACCGACACGACCGAGCGTGAGCAGCAGGTCGACTTCATCAACTACTACACGGCCGGCATCCAATGGGCGTCGCCGAAGGGCAAGACGGTTGATCCCAACAACGCGTGCGGGCTCAAGGTCGGGGTGCAGGCGACGACGTTCGAAGACACCGACGAGGTGCCCGCGAAGTCGAAGACGTGCACGGACGCCGGTAAGGCAGCGATCCAGATCTTCAAATACGACACGCAGGATGCCGCCACCAACGCACTCGTGCTCGGTCAGGTCGACGCGCTGAGCGCCGACTCTCCCGTCACGCTCTATGCGATCGCCCAGACGAAGGGCAAGCTCCAGCCGGCCGGAGAGTCGTTCGACGTCGCGCCATACGGTATCCCCGTCGCCAAGGGCTCCAAGATCACCCCGGCGATCCAGAAGACGTTCCAGGCGCTCATCGACGACGGAACGTACGGCGCGATTCTCAAGAAGTGGGGCGTTGAGAGCGGTGGCGTGAAGACCGTCGACATCAACGCGGCCGCGAAAGGCTAAAGCATGACCCAGGACGACCGAGACCACTCGGCGGCGAGCACGGTCTCGTCGCCGAGCACCACCTCGTCGCCGAGCGATGGTTCACATCCCGTTGCGATCAAGGCGATCAAGCTGCGCCATCCCTGGCGCATCCTGATCTCGGTCGTCCTGGTCATCCTGCTCGTTCTCTTCGTTATTGATGCGTCCCAGCGCTCGGCATACGGCTGGCCAGACGTCGCCAAGTACGTCTTCGACCGGCGGATCAGCCAGGGCGCCCTCGTCACCCTCCAGCTCACCGTCTATTCGATGATCATCGCGATCGTCCTCGGGCTCCTGCTCGCCGTCATGAGACTCTCGCCGAACCCGGTGGTCAAATCCGTGGCGTGGCTGTATCTCTGGGTCTTCCGCGGCACGCCGATCTATGTGCAGCTCGTGTTCTGGGGCCTGGTCGCCCTGATCTACAAGACCATCGACATCGGCCTGCCGTTCATGCAGCCCTGGATCTCGATTCCGAATAACCTCGCCCTCAACGTCTTCATCATCGCCATCGTCGGGCTCTCGCTGAACGAGGCGGCGTACATGGCCGAGATCGTCCGTGCCGGCCTGTTGTCGGTCGACCGCGGCCAGGAGGAGGCGGCCACCGCGCTCGGCATGTCGTGGGGGCAGACCATGAGCCGCATCGTCGTACCGCAGTCGATGCGCGTCATCATCCCACCGACCGGCAACGAGGTCATCTCGATGCTCAAGACGACCTCGCTCGTCGCCGCGATTCCGCTGACCACCGACCTCTACGGCGTCTCACGCGACATCTCCGCGGTGACCTTCACGCCGATCCCGCTCCTGATCGTCGCGTCGATCTGGTACCTGCTCTTCACGTCGATTCTCATGGTCGGGCAGTATTTCCTGGAGAAGCGCTTCTCGCGCGGCGTCGGAATGCGCAGGCCAGACAAGAAGGTTCAGCCCATCGGCAACGACGTGGGAGGCAAGGGATGAGCGACATGCCCATGGTGCGCGCCGATGGCGTGTCCAAGAGCTTCGGCTCGAACGAGGTGCTCAAGGGCATCTCGTTGACGGTCGACCCGGGTGAGGTCCTGTGCATCGTCGGCCCAAGCGGTTCGGGCAAGTCGACCTTCCTGCGCTGCATCAACCACCTCGAGCGCGTGGATGCCGGCCGGCTCTCCGTCGACGGCCAGCTCGTCGGTTACCGCGAGAAGGGCGACAAGCTCTACGAGCTCAAGCCGAAGGAGGCCGCGAAGCAGCGGCGCGAGATCGGCATGGTCTTCCAGCGGTTCAACCTGTTCCCACACATGACGGCTCTGGAGAATGTCATGGAGGCGCCCATGCGCGTGCGGGGCATTTCCAAGGCACAGGCGACCGCGCGGGCCGAGGAACTGCTTGCCAGGGTGGGCCTGGGGGACAAGGGCGATCACTATCCCGCCCACCTCTCCGGCGGCCAGCAGCAACGCGTCGCGATTGCGCGTGCGCTCGCGATGGAACCGAAACTCATGCTCTTCGACGAGCCCACGTCGGCACTCGACCCCGAGCTCGTCGGCGAGGTGCTCGATGTCATGAAGGGCCTGGCCAAGACGGGCATGACCATGATCGTCGTGACGCACGAGATGGGATTCGCCCGCGAGGTCGCGGATTCGCTCGTCTTCATGGATGGCGGCGTGGTCGTCGAGTCCGGCGACCCGCGCGAGGTGCTCTCCAGTCCGAAGCACGAGCGTACGAAGGCGTTCCTGTCGAAGGTGCTGTAGCAGTACGCAGTCCAGCAGCACGCAGTCCGCGAGCCGGCCAGTTGCACAGGTTGGCTTGAAACGGGCTCAGGTGGCGAGGATCTTGCGGATGCGCTGCACGGAGACGGTCTCGGATGTCCCGAGCGATTGCGCGAAGAGACTCACGCGGAGCTCCTCGAGCATCCAGCGCGCGTGCGCGAGGCGCTCGGGGGCGTGCGCAGCGAGGGGGAGGCGACCGCCGGCATCCAGATAGAGCGCGGTAGCCGTCTGGACCTCCGTCATCCAGACCCGGTCGCGCCCCGGGTTCTCCGACAGCTTCTCGATCCGCTGCGCGATGCCGGCCAGATAGCGCGGCAGGTGCCGAAGTTGCTCGAGGCCCGTCGCCGAGACGAAGCCAGGGTAAACCAGCCCCGCGAGCTGCTCCCTGGCATCCGTGAGCGCCGAGATCAGGGTGAGGCTGGTGGCCGCGCCGAGAGCCTTGTCGGCCGCGCGCGCCGCGGTGAGAATGCGGCTCACGAGCGCGACGGTCTCGAACATCGAGTCCATGACGACTCCGGATGTGCGATCGCGCACGGTCTCGAACTCGGCGCGCATGAAAAGCTGCCCGTCCGGCTTGATGCGATAGAGCACGGCGTCGATGACCGCGGTCAGGCAGTCGTCGAAGAGCGCTTTGGTTGTCGGGTACGGGCTGGCGGCGAGCGTGAGTTTCTCTGCGGACGTGAGGTGCTGCTGCACATACGCGACGGGGGATGGGATGGCACCGAGCAGCAGGCGGCGCACTCCGCCGGGCATGGCGGCGGCCTGGTCCTGCTGCGTGCTCATCAGGCGGATGCTGACGGTCGCGCCGTCATCGACCAGGGCCGGGTAGGCGCGGATCACGTTCTGCGACTGGCCTGGGCCGTTCTGCCTGGTGTCGAGGAAGCGCGGGAGCTCGTCGAAGTCCCACGTTGTGAGCCCTCGGCGTTCGAGCGCGTTGGGGGTCGCCTCCGCGACGCGGGCGACGCTCTCGCGGGCGCGGGACTTCAGATGCTCCTGCAGTCCGGCGAGGCTCTTGCCCGAGGCGAGTGGGCGTCCGCGGTCGCCGATGACCTGGAAGGTCGCGCGCAGGTGCGGCGGCACGCGGTCGAGGTCGAAGTCGGCTGCCGTGACCTGCGTTCCGGTGAGGCGCTTGATCGCGGCCGCGAGCGAGTCGGCCAGCGACCGGCCGGCGCCGGTTCCGGCGCGCATCCCGCTGGTGGAGGAGTCGCCCGGCAACTCGGCGAGCAGGCGCGTGGCCCAGTCGGCGGCGGGAACGACGGTGCGACGGATCGCCTTCGGCAGCGACTTGATCATGGCCGTGACGAGGTCGTGCCGCAGCCCCGGAACCTGCCAGTCGAAACCGGTCGGCTCGAGCCCGGCGAGCAGGGCGAGCGGCACCTGCACCGTGACGCCATCGTCCTCGGCGCCCGGCTCGAAGCGATAACTCAGGGTCAGGCGCTGGTCGCCTTGCTGCCAAACCGCGGGGAATGCGTTCTCGTCAACGGTCGCATCCTCTTCGTCGACGAGAGCATCCGCCGTCATGGTGAGCAGCTCGGGCGTTTTCTGCCTCGCGGTGCGCCACCAACTCTCGAACGTTCTGGTCGAATGGACGTCGAGAGGAATGCGATGGTTGTAGAACTCGAAGATGGCTTCGTCGTCGTGCAGGATGTCGCGCCGCCTGGTGCGCTCCTCGAGTTCGCTGAGCTCCTCGCGTAGTCTGCGGTTCGCCCGGTCGAACTCCGTGATCCTCCGGTCGAGCCTGTCGTGATCCCATTCGCCGTCGACGAGGGCGTGCCGGATGAACAGTTCGCGGGCCAGGATCGGGTCGATCCGCGCGAACTGCACGCGACGCCGTGCGACGAGGGGAACGCCGTACAGGGTGACGCGTTCGTACGCGACGACCGCGCCCTGCTTCTTCTCCCAGTGCGGCTCGCTGTAGTTGCGCTTGCACAGGTCGCCGGCGATCGCCTCGGCCCAGGCCGGATCGATCGCCGCGTTCATGCGCGCGAACAGCCGGC
>JAUZGC010000024.1 GCA_030840105.1 Microbacteriaceae bacterium | reverse complement strand
GATGTCTGCCGCATCCGACGATCCAATCGGTGCGTCCGCCCGGATCAGCGTGGTGGCGACGGTGGGATACGCCGGACTGCTTGTCGGTCCGCCTGCTGTCGGATTCCTCGCCGAGCACGTCGGGCAGCTCAATGCACTGTTTCTCATCCTGATCTTCGTCATCATTGCGGGCCTCGCCGCTCCTGTCCTTCGGCGGCCCAATGAGTGACCCGCTGTTCTTCGAGTCCGCAGTCGGCCTGGCCGGGAGAGTGCGGAAGGGCGACGTCTCCGCTCTCGAGGTCGCCGAGGCGTTTCTTCGCCGCATCGACGAGGAGAACCCGCGGATCAACGCATTCACCACGATCACACACGACCTGGCACTCGAGGGCGCCCGGAGGTGTGACGAGGCGGCCGCCGCGGGACGATCGCTCGGTTCTCTGCACGGGGTCCCTGTCGCCATCAAGGATCTCGGCGAGGCGCGGGCGGGAGTGCGGAGCACGTACGGGTCTTCGCCGCTGCGGCAGTACGTTCCGACGGAGACGAGCCTCTTCATCCAGAGGCTGGAGGATGCCGGCGCGGTCATCGTCGGCAAGACGAATGCGCCGGAATTCGGGCACAAGGGTGTCACCGACAATTTCGTGTCTGGTCCGACGCGCAACCCCTTCGATACCACGCGCAACTCGGGCGGCTCCTCCGGCGGCGCGGCTGCTGCAGTTGCCGCGGGCATGGTTCCCCTCGCCCAGGGGACCGATGGCGGCGGTTCGGTGCGGATCCCGGCGTCCTGGTGCGGGGTCTACGGCGTGAAGCCATCGTTCGGGCGGATCGCGGATGTCACGCGGCCGAACGCATTCCTCACGGGAAGCCCGTACTCGTCGGTGGGCACGCTCGCGCGTTCGGTAGGCGACGCGGCGCTTCTGCTCTCCGCGATGGCCGGACCGCATCCGCGTGATCCATTGAGCCTTCCGGAATCGCCGTCACCCCTCGCCGACATCCGCCCAGACGGGTTGCGTGGAATGCGAGTTGGATTCAGCGCCGACCTCGGCGGCTTCCCGGTTGATCCGCGAGTGGCCGCGGTCGTGGAGGGCTCGCTCGGGGCACTCGAGCGCGCCGGTGCCGTCATCGAGACCGTAGATGTTCGGCTGCCTGCCGACCAGTTCGACCTCTCGCTCTTGTGGAGTCGCTTGATGGGCGCACTGTACGCGGACAGCCTGACCGGGCTGGTCGAGGAGGGGTATGACCTGATGGGGAAGCACATCGGGGAGCTCACCCCCGCGTTTCGAGACATGGTGTTATCGGCCCAGCGCCAATCGGCGCTTCAGACCCGTGAGGACGAACGACTTCGCAGCGCCGTCCTCGACTCGATTGAAGACGCGTTCGACGGCTTCGACTTCCTGGTCACCCCCACACTGGCCGTCACTGCCGTCGAAAACCGTACCGACGGACTCACCACGGGGCCGACCACGGTCGGCGGCGTCACGGTGGATCCATCGATCGGCTGGTGCCTGACCTATCCCTTTAACTTCACGGGACATCCGGCGGCATCCTTACCGGCAGGGTTCATCGACGGGCTTCCCGTGGGCCTGCAGCTGGTCGGTCGCCGCCACGACGATGTCGGGCTCTTGGCGGCGAGCGCCGCCTTCGAGCAGCAATCTCCCTGGCTCTTCAGCTATCCGGCTTGACGCGAAGAGACTCGCCCGACGAACGAGCAATTCTCTGACACTTCGGCAAACGCACTATTAGCGTTCGCGCAGTTCTTTGTCAACCCCCTTGCCGGGGTATCTCGCTCCATGGGTAGCCTTGGAGTGTTCTTTTGAGCGTACAGCGGGACCGTTTGACCGACTATTCAGGGAGTCAGCATGACCATGATCGCCAGCGAAGAAGACAAAGCGAACAACGGTGGAGAGGATAGCCTCGGGTCGCGAGACCCCGCCGGGTCGCACACCGCGTTGAGGTCCGCGTTCGACGATGTAACCCTCGATCCGGTTCGGGACTACCTCAGGTCCATCGGGCGGACACCGCTGTTGACCGCGGCCGAGGAGGTCGACTTGGCGCAGCGGATTGAAGTCGGCGTGCTCGCCGACGAGCGACTCACGACGCGCACCGACCTGGATCCCCAGACTCGGCGCGAGCTGCTGTGGCTCGCTCACGATGGCAAGCGGGCGTACGACACGTTCATTCAATCCAATCTGCGACTCGTGGTGAGCATTGCGAAGCGGTACACAGGCCGCGGTCTTCCGCTTATGGACGTGATCCAGGAGGGCAACCTTGGCCTCGTCCGTGCTGTTGAGAAGTTCGACTACACGACGGGCAACAAGTTCTCGACCTACGCGACCTGGTGGATCCGCCAGTCGATTCTGCGCGGGCTCGCCGATACGGCCCGCCTCATTCGCATTCCCGTTCACACGGTCGAGAAGATCGACAAGCTCGACCGGATCCGCCGCGACCTCAACGGCGAGCTCGGACGCATCCCAACGCTCAACGAAATCGCGTCGGTGTCGAATGTCAGCGCGGAAGAGATCCGGAAGCTCGAACTCAGCCAAGCCGAAACGGTTTCACTCGCTGTTCCCGTCGGGGAGAACGAGAACGCCGAACTGGGTGACATCATCGAAGACGATGACTTTCCCAGTCCGCTGGAAGCGGCAGAGATGACGTTCAGGCACGACGATCTCGAGCGGAGGCTCGACATCCTTCCGGCCAGGGACGCTCGCCTCATCCGGCTGCGTTACGGGCTCGACGGGCGCAAACCCATGACGCTTGATGAAGTCGGCGAACTCTACGGGATCACCCGTGAGCGCGTTCGGCAACTCGAGACACGCTGCCTGAAGCGACTACGCTGCCCCGCGCTGCACGAATACCTTGCTTAGTTAGCGAAAACCTGGGCGCTTAACCAGCGAATACCTTGGCTTCGTTAGCCCAGTTCGGGGTTCTCGTACTCCGTGACGGCCTGGTCGAAGGGAATGTCCCCTGGCCGCGAGTCGGATGATTCGGTCGGGTCGTGGGTCTCGCGATCCGCATCCTCGTAGGATGTTTCCTCGTACGGGGTCTCCTCGTACGGGGCGTCGCTGGTTGAATCCTTGTCAACGTTTCGCTTGTCGGTGGCGGAATCGTTGCTCCGGTTGTGATCCATTGTGTGTGACATTGCAGTTCTCAGCCTCCCTCTCGGCTGCCGTGCGCACGCGCGTCGACGTCAACGCTCACTGCCAAAGTAGGCGCGTACAGGGGCCGGCTCAAGCTCCTTGACTTCCCCCAAAGATGGGTCTACCTTCGTGGCGAACCCTCTGGCGTGGCATCCGGATTCCCAAGCGCTGCGACCTCTTCCGTGAGTTGCAAGCCGTGCGCGCTGTTCGATGAAAGGGTGAGAAGCTCGAGCCATTCCTTGTTGATCTTCGGCTGGCGGCCGCCGTTGTACCGGAAGACGAGCGGAATGGCCGGATCGATCCAGATGGCACTCCTGCCGTCGCCGGCACTCTGCTCGTCACGCCAGGAGAAGAAGAAGCCCTCTTTGCGGCGCAATTTGAGTCCGATCACAATCTGAAGATGTGCCAGGACACGGTCGTCAAAGACGATCTCCGTCGTCGTGCCATAGATGAGCTTGCCCATGCACCCACTCCAAGTTCAGGCAGCGAACGAGCATCCCTGCGTAATAGCACGCTACCCCACGGCCGAAGCCGACGCCCAGCGCGGATGCCACACCTCCGCGAAGCGGATGCCCTCTCCCGCACAACAAAAGGGCTCCTGCCATCGAGTGGCGGGAGCCCTTCGTCCAACGTGGTTCAGCGCTTGAAGGCGTCCTTGACGTCTCCAACGGCGTGCTTCACGTCGCCCTTCGCCTGCTGGGCCTTGCCTTCGGCGACCTTGGAATCATCGTGCGTGACTTTCCCTGCGGTCTCCTTGGCCTTGCCCTTGATCTTGTCGGCGGTGGCGTCCATCTTGTCTTTCGCGGCCACGATCTGTCCTTCCGTTGCTCAGGTTGCTCAACGTGGGTTTGTCATCTCGAGTTGTTTCATCCCTGATCGAGTTGTTTCATCCCTGAGGTTCCGGACGGTACGCCGTCACCAGAGGGCTGTCTAGGCGCTCTTCGGAATTGACGATGAATTTTTGGCCTGTCCTTGCGGAAAAACTTTGTCAAGCCCTATGATCCGCCTCTGATTCGGTTTAGCGTACTGGTAGTACAAAATGCGGGTTAGGTAGTGCACGCGAGGTCGGGTCGCGGGCAACGAGACTGAAGGCCGGGGGAGTACGAATGGAACGTGGAGAGTCTTTCATCGTCCGTCATAGCGGTCGTGATTTCATCACGACCGAAGAAATGGCGCGGATCTTTCTGAACCAGGCCGAACGTGCGCTTGCGAGCGGTGAGCCCACCTTGGTCGTGCTTCGGCATAGCAAAGGCGTGGAACTCCTGCTTGTGAGCGATGAGGGCTGCTTCTCGGTGCGCGATCGAATATCGAGCAGCATGGCCTCCTGACCGGCCTCCCTGCACATGTCAGCGGAAGTGCGCATGTCAGCGGAAGTCGTGTGACTGTCAGTCGTGTGACTGTCAGCGGAAGTCGCGTGACGTGGTGCGGGCTGCAACGGTCAGCGTCTCCAACCGATCGGCGATCAGGTTGGTGACCCCTTCCGGCGATCGTTCCAGAATGCCTCGAATGATCATTGCCGGTGCCTCGCGCGCGACGCGGCGATAGCGGTTCCAGACGCCGACCGGGCAGATGACGTTGATCAGGCCGGTTTCATCCTCCAGGTTGAGGAAGGTCACCCCGGCCGCTGTCGCAGGCCGCTGCCTGTGCGTGACGACGCCGCCTACCTCGATGCGACGGCCGGGCTCGGCCACGGACAACTGTTCTGCGCTGAACACCCTCCGCTGGTCCAGTTGCTTGCGCAGATGCCGGATCGGGTGGTCGTCAGCGGAGATCCCCGTCGCCCAGAGGTCCGAGATCAGTTGCTCCCTCGCGGTGAGGATCGGCAGCAGGGGCGGCTGCACCGAAATGACGGTTCCGCTGAGGTAATCGGCTTTCTCCTGCGCGGCATTGCCCGCCTCCCAAATGGCTTGCCTGCGAGACAGTCCCAACGAATCGAAGGCGCCCGCTGCGGCGAGGGCCTCCAGTTGCGCGGCGGTAAGGCCGACGCGCCTGACGAGGTCGCCCAAGTCCGCATATTCGCCAGCATGGTCGCGCTCGGCAACGATGCGCCCGGCGAGGTTCTCGCCGATCGTGGTCACCCCGGCCAACCCCAGCCGCACGGCATGCTGTCCGTCCCGTCGATGCGCCGCAGCATTGAGCGGCACCGCCGGGTCGAACGGGCCGACCGGCGCCTGCGAGTCGTCCAGGCAGGAAGCAGATCCGGTCGTCGCCTCCACCGCGCCGTCCAGTGGCTCGAGTCGCGCATGAACCCCCGAGCGCAGGATGTCGGGACGGTGCACCTCGACACCGTGCCTGCGCGCATCCGCGACCAGTGTCCTCGGCGAGTAGAAGCCCATGGGCTGGGCGCGGAGGAGCGCGGCGAGGAATGCCCCCGGATAGTGCAGCTTCATCCATGAGCTCACGTAGACGAGCAGGGCGAAACTGATCGCGTGGCTTTCGGCGAACCCGAAGTTGGCAAACGCCTCGATCTTGCCGTAGATGGCGTCGGCATCCGCCCCCACGATGCCGTTCCCGGCCATGCCGGCGTAGAGCTTCTCCCGCAGCGTTGAGATCTTCTCCTCGCCTCGCTTGGAGCCCATCGCCCGGCGCAGGAGATCCGCGTCTTCGGCCGTGCAGCCGCCGACGGCCATCGCCATCTGCATGAGCTGCTCCTGGAACAGCGGCACACCGAGCGTGCGTTCGAGCACGGGCTCCAACGCCGGATGCAGGTAAGTGACCGGCTCCTGCCCCAGCTTGCGCCGGATATACGGATGCACGGCCCCGCCCTGGATGGGCCCGGGGCGGATCAGGGCGATCTCGATGACGAGGTCGTAGAAACGGCGCGGGCGGAGCCGGGGGAGTGTCCCGATCTGGGCGCGGCTCTCCACCTGGAACACGCCGATCGAGTCGGCGCGGCACAGCATGTCGTAGACGCCCTGCTCCTCCTTGGGGATGGTGTCGAGGGTCCACGTCTCGCCGAGCGACTCAGCGATCACCTCCATCGAATACTGCAGGGCGCTGAGCATCCCGAGCCCGAGCAGGTCGAACTTGACCAGGCCCATCCAGGCGCAGTCGTCCTTGTCCCACTGCAGCACCGTGCGTCCCTCCATGCGCGCGTGCTCGATCGGGCACACCTCGCCGACCGGGCGGTCGGTGAGTACCATCCCGCCGGAGTGGATGCCGAGGTGCCGGGGAAATCGCAGGACCTGCTGGGCCAGGTCGACCACCGCATCCGGGATGTCATGCTCGACGCTCGTCTGCACAGTGGCCCAGGAGTCGATCTGCTTCGACCACGCATCCTGTTGGCCGGGGCTGTACCCGAGCGCTTTCGCCATGTCGCGCACCGCGTTCTTGGGCCGGTAGCTGATCACGTTGGCGACCTGTGCTGCATTGTTGCGCCCATAGGTCCGGTACACGTACTGGATGACCTCCTCGCGGCGATCCGAGTCGAAATCGACGTCGATGTCCGGCTCCTCATCCCGCATGCTGGAGAGGAACCGCTCGAACGGCAGGTTGTATCCGATCGAATCGACGGCCGTGATGTCGAGCACGTAGCAGACCGCCGAGTTGGCGGCCGAGCCGCGGCCCTGACAGAGGATGCCCTCACCCCTGGCGAACTTCACAATGTCGTAGACGATGAGGAAGTAGCCGGGGAAGTCCTTGGCCTCGATCACAGCGAGCTCGCGCTCGATGCGTTCCCGCTTCTTCTGGTCGAGGCTCGGATACTTCCTGGCGGCGCCCGCCCACACGAGTTCACGCAACCAGCTCATGGGGGTATGGCCGTCGGGGACCTCCTGTTTGGGCAGGCCCGGCTTGACGCTGCGCAGGCGGAACGAGAGATCATCCGCCACCTCCACCGTGC
>JAUZGC010000006.1 GCA_030840105.1 Microbacteriaceae bacterium | reverse complement strand
CCTTCCAATCGATCGTGTGGCAGAGCTCAGTGCTCCGGCCAGCTGCAAGCCCCGCCATCACCGCGGGAAGGTCACTCCACGGGGAGTGGCCCGTGAGCAGTGTGTCGAAGGCCGCGTCCTGCAGAAGGTCGAGCGCAAGCGTCAGCCGGTCGCGACTCGTGCGCGTGCCTCGTCGGCGTCGGGCCACTGCACCGACCTGGCTCGACCGGATGGTCAGGCGGCGCGAATGGAAGTCGGCGCCCAGGGCGAGCGTCACCGGGCGGTCGCCGTACCAGCTGGCCTCGATCACCTCGCCGTCAGTCACGACGGACTCGAGTGCGAGTTGCAGCCCGGCCTCCGATCCACTCGTGTTGATGACCAGATCGCGGTCTTTCGGCGCGTCGCCCGGTTCGGCGAATCGGACCCCGAGTCGATCGGCGACCTCGCGCCGCGAGGTGTCCACATCGACGAGCACCGCGTCGAGTTCGGGGATGCCGCGGATCAGTCGTGCGATGCAGCATCCGATCATGCCGGCGCCCACGATCGTGACCCGGTCTCCGATCAGGGGGCCGGCATCCCACAGCACGTTCACCGCGGTCTCGACCGCTCCGGCAAGCACTGCACGGCGGGCGGGCACGCCGTGGGGGACCGGGATGACGGCATCAGCGGGAACGACGAACGCGGATTGGTGGGGAAACAGCGTGAAGACCGTGCGGCCGCGGAGCACGTCCGGCCCTTGCTCGACGACCCCGACGTTGAGATACCCGTACTTCACCGGGCCCGGAAAGTCGCCCTCCTGGAACGGCGCGCGCATCCTCTCGTGCTCGCTGATCGGTACGCGACCCAAAAAGACCGAGGCCTCGGTGCCGCGGCTGATGCCCGTGTAGCTGGTGCGTACGAGAACGTCGCCATCGCCGGCAGGGGCGATCGGCTGCCGGCGCAGGGCCCCTACGCCTGGCTCGTCGATCCAGAAAGCCATGGCCTCAAGCAACGGTCGTCTCCTTCGGTAAACCATCCGGCGGTGCCCCACGTTGATATGACTATCCTCCGTGAGGTGCGCGGTAACAAGGACATGTGATGGCGATCAGGGGCCTGATTCGACTGACGGCGCGGTATGAGGGGTAGCCTGACAACGGGGCGCAACAAGGAGATTGCAATGCTGGGCAATAGCAGGATCTCGGCGGTGCTGGCCAGTACGGACCTGGCTCGAAGCCAGGAATTCTACGAGCAGCGAGTCGGGCTCACGCTTTCGCCGGAGACGATTCCGAACCATCTGCTGTTCGCGTCAGCTGACGGCTCCACCCTGCTCGTCTACGGACGACCCGGCGGTAACAAGGCCGACCACACTCAGGTGCGGTTCTGGTCGAAAGACATCGAAACCGACGTGCAGGAACTGGTTGCACGCGGCGTCGTATTCGAAGAGTACGACTTTCCCACGCTCAAAACGGTTGACCACATCGGGACAACTGTCGGTGTCGGTAAGTCCGCATGGTTCAAGGACCCCGACGGCAACATTCTCGCGCTGTATCAGCCGGAGTAGTCCTCAGATGGCCGGGTCGTGGGGGTGTTGTCAGGGAGGATGCGAAGCACCCACAACAGCCACTCGCATCCCTGATTGGCTGGTCGCGGCGCCCTAGCCTAGCCCGCGCTACCCGAAACGCCCCGAGTTGCGTTGAGTGTGGTCGCTCCTGGTCGGACACAGGCGCGCCCAGCCCATCGCGTTATCCCGCTTCCTTTTCCTTCTCGATGGCGATCGCTGTTCCCCAGTAGGTCGTACGGTTCACGCATCCTGATGTCCACAGGTCATGTCGCGCCGGGAGAGACGCTAGCGCGGATCAACAGCGCGGGTCTGTACCCCAGTACTGGGGAACTTGTGTCCGTCGTCGAAAGCGGGGGAGCACCGCGCCGTGGAATACGAAGTTTGTGCTCGAGATCCGCCTTGTCTCGCCCTCCGCGAATCGTCGATAGCAGTCAGCGGGCTCACTGGTTGGTAATGCGGCTCGCATTTGCCGCTACAACCCTGCAACTTGCCTGTCTGACTCATCCGATACCCGAACCTCCTGGGCACTAAGGCGTTCTAATGCGTGGGGGCCTTGTGCCGGTTTCCATCGGACGGACCCAGCGTGCGCGCACACACGATGAGGATCACGCCGATGAACGGTAGGACGATGGCGTCGGCTATATATTGCGACGTAGAGGGGCTTGACACGTCCGGACCGGTGAGAGCCACCAGCCCGGCTGCGACCGACGCGACGATGAGGACCACACCGTCGGTCAGAATCGCTTGACGTATGACGCGAGAAAGGGGCCGTTGGGAGTGCGCCGCACTCTCGACATGTGGGCTATTCCGAAACCTAGCAAACAGGGCTACGGTCGCCCCGAGGCCCATGGCCACCAGGAGAAAACTCGCGCCGATCACACCGGCGAGGATGGCACCCGTAGCTAATACAGAGGACCCCGCGACCTGGAACCAGAGAAACGACGCGGAGGCGACGGGCGAGACTCGCGAATAGGCGCGATACCCATACCAGGCGAGCACGCCCGCGAATGGGACGGCCAATCCTGCCAGTAGCAGAGTGGCCCACCCCGATAACGTCAACCCATGCTGGAGTGCCATGCCGGTGAGGACCGTGGCTGCCGCCCCACAGCTCAACGCGATGAGCAGCGGTGCCAGAAGCCACTCCCAGACGCGAAGGGGCGTATTTCTGAACAAATCCAGGTCAGTAACCGGTTCGTATTCTTCGCTGTCTCCCCGAGCATCCGGGTCAGGAGGATCCTGGTCTGGCGTTGACATGCATGAACCGTACCAGCGTCGCTGGGCAACCGGCATTGCCGTAAGCCACGTCGTGCGCTCCA
>JAUZGC010000275.1 GCA_030840105.1 Microbacteriaceae bacterium | reverse complement strand
AGATCTTCGCCTCGGAGTCCGTGGAGCATTGGCTCGAACTGCTGCGCGCGGCCGGAGTGCCATGCGGACCGGTCAACTCGGTTTCGCAGGCGCTGGCCGATGATCACACCGTCGCTCGCGGCATGGTCGTCGAGACGGAGCATCCGCACTTCGGAACCGTTCGGCAGGTGCGAAGCCCCGTGCGGGTGGGTCCGGAGGTGACCGACTATCGTCGCGCACCACAACGCAACGAGGACGAAGGCTACGTCTTCTCTGAGCTGCTCGGCTACGACGCCGAGCGCATCGAACGGCTGACAACCGGTGCCGTCGTCGAGGCGACCCTGGTCGAGGAAGGAACACAGAAATGACCGTACGCGAAGGCTGGCAGGGCCGCTATTACGAGGATTTCGAGGTCGGCGACGTCTACCGGCATGGCCTCGGCCGCACGATCACGCAGGCCGACAACATCTGGTTCACCCTGCTCACCCAGAACACCGCCCGGGTGCACTTCGATGCGCATTACGCCGAACAGACCGAGTTCGGGCGGCCCCTGGTCAATTCGACGTTCACGATCGCGCTTGTGACGGGCCAGTCGGTCAACGACGTCTCGTACAACGTGATGGCCAATCTGGGCTGGGACGAGGTGCGGCTGCCGAATCCACTTTTCGAGGGCGACACCGTCTATTCGTCGTCCGAAGTCGTGAGCCTGCGGGAATCGAAGTCCCGGCCACAGGTCGGAATTGTGACGGTCCGCACGACAGGAACGAACCAGAGCGGGACACCCGTCATCACGTTCAACCGGACCGTGATGGTCTACCGCCGCGGCTTCGGGCCGACGCCTGGGCCGGCCGTCGCCGGATGACTTCGACCAGCGGACTCGACGTGGCTGCGCGGATCGCGTCTGCGCGATCGTTGCTCTTCGTTCCTGGTGATCGACCCGATCGCATCGGCAAGGCGCTCGTCTCGGGTGCCGACGCCGTCATCATCGACCTGGAAGACGCGGTTCGGCCGGACAGCAAGCAGTATGCCCGCTCGGTACTCGCCGACGCCGGCGATCGGGCGGCGGCGGCGCATCCGCTGCACTCGCCGCAGCCATTACTGCTCGTCAGGGTGAATGCGTTCGGATCGCCCGACTTCGCCGACGACATCGTGGTTGCGCTAGCGAGCGGCGTCGACGGAGTCGTGCTGCCCAAATTCGTGCCTGGCCGCGAGGCCGACGAGGTGGATGCAGCGGTGTGCGCTGTCGAGGCCCGCCTCGGCAGGACGGACCGCATCCCGCTCATCGGAATCGTCGAGTCGGCCGCCGGCCTGCTCGGGCTTTCGCGGTCGGTGGAGTTGCCCTCGCGAGTGCTTCGGCTTGCATTCGGTGCCGCGGATTACCACGCGGACCTGCGGATCTCGTACCGCCCGGCGGGCGTCCACACCGACTTCGCGATGGCGACTCTTGTCATCGCCAGCGCGGCTGCCGGCTTGGCCGAGCCTTTGGATTCCCCGTACTTCGCACTCGACGATGACGAGGGGCTGGCCGCTGCCGCACGCAGGGCGCGCGACCTCGGCTTCGGCGGCGCGCTGTGCATCCACCCCAAGCAGCTCGACATCGTCAATTCGGAATTCGGTGTCCGCGACGCCGAGCGGTCGTGGGCAGAGCGAGTGGTGGAGGCATGGAACGCACCGTCCAGCGCGGGCAGGGGCGCGATCCGGGTCGGCGACGAACTCGTCGACGAGGCCATGGTCCGCCGGGCACGTCAGATCCTGGACCTGCTAACCGGGTAATCAGAGCCGCTCGACGACGACGCCGGTAAAAGCGAATGCGACCGCGTGTGTTTCGCCAAACGTTACGAAATGTAAACAATGTGTGAAGTGTGCGGCTCGGCGCGGATTTGCCCGATTCGCAGCTCGCGCGATCCATAGGATGCGTCCATGACAAAAGCGCCCGAAGCGATCACTCCGACCAGTGGAACCGTAACCCCCGTGACAAGCGTCGAAAGCGGCGGTATCGAAGCGATTCCGCTGGAGAGACGGCACGGTTCCCCGTGGCAACTCTTTGCTACCTGGACGGCACCGAATCTTGAGTTCGCCACTGTCTTTGTCGGTGCCATCGCGGTTGCGTTCTTCGGTCTGGGCTTCTGGCAGGCCATGGCTGCACTCGCGCTCGGTACCGCGTTCGGCGCGGCGACACAGGGCATCCTCTCCACCTGGGGCCCGCGTGAAGGGCTCGCGCAGTTCGTAATCAGCCGCACCGCTTTCGGCAACCGTGGCAACATCCTCCCGGCCGCGATCAACACCGCGATGGCCGGCCTCGGCTGGTTCGCCGTCAACTCGGTGAGCGGTGCCTTCGCTCTAGCCACGCTAACGGGAATGCCGACTCCGCTCGCACTGCTCATCGTCGTGGTCATCGAGGTCGGCGTCGCTTTCATCGGCCATGACCTCGTTCAGCTCTTCGAACGGTATGCGACCTATATTCTCGGCGCGATCTTCATTGTCGCCACGATCACGGTCTTCCTCCACGCAAATATCGGTGCACCCGTGAAGGGCGGAGGGTTCAGCTTCGCAGGCTTCACGTTGACCGCGGCCGCCGCATTTGGCTACGCCTCTGGCTGGAACCCGTTCGCATCCGACTACAGCCGCTACCTCGCTCCAGGCACGAGTCGTCGCACGATCGGATGGGCCGCCGGCCTCGGTAACTTCATCTCGTGCATCGTGCTGATGGCCGCCGGCGCGGCCGCTGCGACCATCGCGGGCTTCAACCCGGAAGACCCCACGAACTCGTTCACTTCGAGCATGCCCGTCGTCATCCGTGATCTCACCCTCATCGCGATCACGGTCGGCGCCATCGCCGCGAACGCCATCAACATCTATTCCGGCGCCATGTCGTTCCTCGCGGCCGGAATCAAGATCCCGTTCACGCTACGCAGGGCGATCGTGGCGATCGGATTCGGCGTCCTCGGATTCTTTGTCGCCCTGGCCGCCCTCGGCTCGTTTGGGGCGAGTTACGAGAACTTCCTTCTCGTGATTGCATACTGGACCGCTCCATGGCTGGGTGTGGTGCTGACCGACCGTTTGTTGCGCCGCGGTACGGAGATCGCGAGCCTGGTCCCCGAACACGCCAAGTACCGCAATGCTGCCGGCAGTATCGCGTTCATCGTAGCCACCGTCATCTCGATCTGGCTGTTCTCCAACCAGGTGTTCTACACCGGGCTCATTGCCAAGGCAACGCCGATCGGGGACTTCACCCCACTCATCGGCTTCCTGCTGGCCGGTGGCCTCTACTGGGTGCTCTTCTTGACTCTCAAACCCAAGCTCGGCGGACCACTCAGCGAAACTCCTGCCCTCGTGGTCGGTGTTGACGCTGCGGACGTCGTGGCGTGAGCGACGAAGGCGTCTACGCGACCGACGCTGAAAAGCTCGCAGTCGCGGCTGCAGAAGCACGTCTCGGTGCACTCGAGGGCGGCATCCCGATCGGGGCTGCACTCTTCGCCGCCGATGGGCGGCTGCTCGGCCGCGGGCACAACCGTCGAGTGCAGGATGGCGATGCCGCAATGCACGCGGAAACCAATGCCTTCCATAACGCCGGTCGGCAGCGCAGCTACCGCGACACGGTCATGGTCACGACGCTGTCGCCCTGTTGGTACTGCTCGGGACTCGTCCGACAGTTCGGCATCGGTCGAGTCGTGATCGGTGACGATCGGACTTTTACGGGCGGGCAGGATTGGCTGGCAGAGAACGGCGTCGATGTGACGGTACTGAACGAGCCAAAGCTGATCGAGTTGATGGGCGAGTTCATCCACACTCATCCTGCGCTGTGGAATGAGGACATCGGGGAAGACTGAGCCCCGAGCACGGCGTAGTGAATAGTAGGCAAACAGTTCCACAGAAAGGCACCACCATGTCAAGCGCCGACGCATTGCTCTCCGACGACGACCTCCGTTACCTGCACGCTTCGATCGACGTTGCCGCGCGAGCGCGAGCGAAGGGGAATCACCCCTTCGGCGCACTGCTCGTCACCGAGGATGGCATCGTCCTCGAGGGCGAGAACACGGTGGTCACCGAGAAGGACCCAACCGGGCACGCGGAGACCAACCTTGTTCGTATCGCCGGGCGTGAGCTCAGCGAGGCGCAGTTGGCGGGCAGCACCATGTACGCCAGCACCGAGCCATGTGCCATGTGCGCGGGCGCAACCTACTGGTCGGGCATCGGGCGGCTCGTGTTCGCGCTGGCGGGCACCGACCTTGCCGCCATCGTCCCGGTCGGTTCCGCAGACCAGACCATCAAGATGCCATCGCGGGAAGTCCTGGCTCGTGGGCAACGCCAGGTGGAGGTTGTCGGACCGGTTGGGTTGCAGGAAGCCAGGGACGTACACGCTGACTTCTGGCACTAAGGTCCCCGACCTACAATGACGCAATGCGTCGATTTGGTGCCACCCTTGTCCTCCTGGCGCTGACACTGACCGGATGCGCCGCCACCACGAATCCGGCGGTGACCGCATCCAGCGCGGCACGGCCGTCGCCCACCGTGGCGGCGCCGGTTCAGGTGTCGCCGACGTCGGCGGGTTCGGCTGTCACGAAGGTCCTGGTCGTCGTCGAGGAGAACCACACGCTGGCCGAGATGCAGGCAGGCATGCCGTACGCGTTCGGCCTGGCACAGCAGTACGGTTACGCCACGCATTACACGGCCATCCGGCAT
>JAUZGC010000259.1 GCA_030840105.1 Microbacteriaceae bacterium | reverse complement strand
AAGGGGTTGGTGAGGCCGCGGATGACGATCGGGATCGCATGGTCGCGGGCACTGGACGCCGCAGCCCGCTTCATCCCGGACTTGCCCGCCTGTAACATCGTGCAACTCGCCGGTTCGTTAGGGGGTTATGGTCCTGGGCTCATTCCGCGGATGATGGCTCATCTTGGCGAACATCCGGACATCCACACGTATCCGATTTCCGCCCCTCTCGTGGTGGATGAGCCGGCCACCGCACGTGACCTGATGCGCCAGTCGGAGATCGCCGACGCACTGTCGATGGCTGACGAACTCGATCTGGCGGTCGTCGCGATCGGCGCCTGGAAAGAGGGCGAGTCGACCGTGTGGGACAAAGTCTCTCAACGCGATCGGGACACCGGTACGGCCGCAGGCGCCGTGGCCGAGATCTCTGGACGACTCGTCGGTTCTGACGGCACCGCCGTGCACACCGATCTGGACGACAGAACGATCGGAGCCACGCTTGATCAGCTTGCCAGGGCAACCGAGATCATCGCCGTCGCTCGCGGGGCAGGACGGCTGGATGCCGTACTGGCTGCGATCAAGGCCAATCTCGTTACCGTCCTCGTGCTGGACAGCTCGCTCGCACTGGCGTTACTTGAGCATCTGAAGTCGCACGAAGCAAACGAATAGCTCACGGATTGGTCGCGCCGCGGGCGACAGCGCGGCCGGCCGCTCTTCCGCTGAACAGGCATCCGCCCAGGAACGTGCCTTCGAGCGACCGATATCCGTGCATGCCCCCGCCGCCGAAGCCGGTGGCCTCGCCCGCGGCATAGAGGCCAGGGATCGGTTCGCCGTCGGCGCCGAGGGCGCGTGCCGACAGATCCGTCTGGATGCCGCCGAGGCTCTTGCGGGTGACGATATGCAGCTTGACGGCGATGATCGGCCCGGATGCCGGGTCCAGGATGCGATGCGGCTTCGCGACGCGGATGAGCTTGTCCCCGCGATACCGGCGGGCCTGCCGGAGCGCGTTGAGCTGCGCATCCTTGGAGAACGGATTCGCCAGCTCGCGGTCGCGGGCCACGATTTCGGCGCGGATGTTCTCGAGATCGAGCGGAGCATCCGCGGACAGCGCGTGCATCCCGTCGAGCACTTCGTCCAGGGTGGCACCGACGACGAAGTCGGCACCCTTCCGCTTGAAGTCTTCGACTGGTCCAGGGGCTCCCTTGCCGATGCGCCGGGCGAGGAGTCGCAGGTCTCTGTTGGTCAGATCGGGGTTCTGCTCGCTGCCGGAGAGTGCGAACTCCTTCTCGATGATCTTCTGGGTCAGCACGAACCAGGTGTGGTCGTACCCGGTTGCCACGATGTGCTCGAGCGTTCCGAGGGTGTCGAATCCGGGAAACAGTGGCGCCGGCAGGCGCTTGCCCGTCGCGTCGAACCACAGCGACGACGGGCCCGGCAGGATCCGGATGCCGTGCCTGGCCCAGACCGGATCATAGTTCTGGATGCCTTCGACGTAGTGCCACATTCGATCTCGGTTGATCAGCCTCGCGCCGGCGGCTTCGGTGATCGCGAGCATCCGTCCGTCGACGTGGGCCGGCACGCCGCTCAGCATGTTCTTCGGGGGAGTGCCCATCCGCCTCGGCCAGTACTCACGCACCAGGTCATGGTTGCCGCCGATGCCGCCGCTCGCCACGACCACGGCGGGCGCGCGCAGTTCGAAGTCGTCGACGACATCGCGGTTCGAGGCGACTCCGCGGGGCGCTGAGTCGGGCGCAAGCCGTGCCCCACGTACGCCGACGACCGCGCCGCCTTCGACGATCAACTCATCAACGCGATGGCGAAAGCGCAGCTCGGCGAGCCCGCTGGCAACTCCCGCCTGCACCCGGTCGATGAATGGCTGCACGACGCCCGGACCGGTTCCCCACGTGATGTGAAAGCGGGGGACGGAGTTGCCGTGGCCGATCGCCCCGTAGCCACCGCGCTCGGCCCAGCCGACGACGGGAAAGAATCGGATGCCGCGCTCACGCAGCCACGCCCGCTTCTCCGTGGCGGCGAATTGCACGTACGCCTCCGCCCACCGTCGCGGCCAGGCATCCTCGTCCCGGTCGAAGCCGGCCGTACCGAACCAGTCCTGACGGGCGAGGTCGATGGAATCCGTGATTCCCATCCTGTGCTGCTCGGGCGAATCCACGAGGAAGATGCCACCGAATGACCACCAGGCCTGCCCGCCGAGGTTGGTCCCTGGCTCTTGCTCGAGGATCAGTACCCGCTTGCCCGCGTCGATGATTTCGGCGGCGGCGACCAGCCCGGCGAGCCCGGATCCGACGATGATGGCGTCTGCGGCAACGGGCATGGGTGGCTTCCTTGTCACTCGTGGTTGGTTCACGATACGTGCATTCGCGCAAGCCTCGCCAGGTCTTGCGTGAATCTACGCAAAAACTTGCCAATAAGGTGATATTTCCTCTCAGGGCCTTGTGGATCGGCTGAGCAAAGCCATAGGGTCGCGTCACGTCGGCTGTCCGCGCTGCCCAGGGCAACCGAGCGCATCCGCTTCTCAAGAGAAATCGAGTCAACGATGACACGGAAAATCCCCCTCACTGCAACGACGTGGCACACTCTCGGAACCCGGCTGGGGGTCGTATCGACGGCCTTCGCGGTCGCGATCGGCGTCATGGTCGCTGGTGCCGGGCCGGCCAATGCCTCTCCTGGATCGCCAACCACCCCTAGTCCCGTCGTAACTCGCGCCGCGCTCGACCCATCGCTGGTCGCCGGCCGCGGCGCCACCGTCGCTTTCAGCGAACAGGAGGCGGAGAAAGCGGCCACGAACGGCACGATCATCGGCCCCAGCCGCACCGCATACACTCTGCCGGCCGAGGCCTCTGGCCGCTCGGCAGTGACGCTCACGGCGGGGCAGTACGTGGAGTTCACGCTCCCGAGCGCCGCCAACGCGATCACCGTGCGCTACAGCATCCCCGACGCTTCGAACGGCGGCGGTATTACCTCGCCGCTCGCCGTGACCGTCAATGGCGGGGCGCGAAAGACCATGACCCTCACCTCGCAGTACTCGTGGCTGTACAACCAGTACCCCTTCTCGAATGATCCCAACGCGGGCCTCCTGCATCCGGACTGGTGGATCACTGAGTGCGGCTGTGTTCCCGCGGCGACGACACCCACCCCGACAGTCGCGACGCCGTTCCGACCCAACCATTTCTACGACGAGCAGCGCCTGTTGCTCGGCAAGACGTATCAGGCGGGTGACACGGTGCGACTCACCGTGCCGGCGAAGGGTGCGGCCACGACGACGGTCGACCTGCTCGACTCAGAGCTCGTCGCCGCGCCGCATGTCGTCAAGAAGGCGGCTAATGTGCTGGAATTCGGCGCGGATCCATCGGGTAAGCGCGATTCAGCCAACGCCTTCGACAAGGCGATCGCCTACGCGAAGGCAAAGAACCTCACGGTCTACGTTCCGCAGGGGACCTACCAGGTGAACCGTCACATCCTCGTCGACAACGTCACGATCGAGGGTGCAGGTAACTGGTACACGATCATCACGGGTCACGAGGTCACGCTGAGCACGCCAGCGCCCGACGGCTCGGTGCACACGGGGGTCGGATTCTACGGAAAGGATGCGTCACTCGGCGGGAGCACCAACGTGCATCTCTCCGGGTTCGCGATCGAAGGAGACGTCCGGGAGCGCATCGACACCGACCAGGTGAACGGCATCGGCGGTGCGCTGAGCAACTCGACCATCGAAGGCCTCTATATTCAGCACACCAAAGTCGGGATGTGGTTCGACGGGCCGATGACGAACCTGTCGATCACGAACAACGTGATCGTCGACCAGATCGCCGATGGCCTCAACTTCCACACCGGTGTGACCAACTCGGTCGTGTCCAACAACTTCATTCGCAACTCCGGTGACGATGGTCTCGCGATGTGGTCGGAGAAGATCGCGGACGTCGGGAACACCTTCGACCACAACACGGTGCAGACCCCGGTCCTCGCCAACGGCATAGCGATCTACGGCGGCACGGACAACACGGTGTCGAATAACTTGATCGCCGATCCGATCCGCGAGGGAAGCGCCATCCAGGTCGGATCCCGCTTCGGCGCTGAGCAGTTTACCGGGCACCTGTGGATTACGAACAACACCACGGTGCGCGCCGGCACGTACGAGTTGAACTGGAATATCGGTCTCGGCGCCATCTGGTTCTATGCGCTCGAGAAGAACATCGATGCCGACATCCAGGTGGTCGGAGACAACTTCCTCGACAACACCTATAACGCGATCATGCTGGTGGCCGACTGGCCAGTGAAGGACCTGTACTCGATCACCAACCTCCACTTCGCGGACGTGAAGGTCGACGGCACGGGTACCTCGGTCGTCAGTGCCCGTGCCGCCGGTAACGCGACCTTCCAGAATGTGGATGCTCGCAACGTCGGCGCGGTCGGGGTCAATAACTGTGGAACATTCCACTTCACGCCTGCCGGGTCGGAGTTCTCGCTGATCGATCTCGGCGGTAACGACGGGGGAGGGACGACCGGACCCTGGTTCGCCGCGTGGGAGCTGCCTAACACCATCACATGTGATGACCGCCCGCCGGTCGTGGTGCCACCGGCACCATCCGCGTGGTGATCCCCGCGGTGAAACTCGGGTGAGGTCACGTGCCCGCTAGTGGCTCAGCCACTAGCGGGCACGGCCAGCCTGCACGACGTCGCCCGAGTCAGCCGGCAATGTAGATGAACCCAAGCACAGCACTCACGGCTGACAGGATCGCCAGGACAAGAGTCGGAATGTACGATTCCTTGCGGCGGGCGTGAACGACGAGGGCGGCAAGCATGGCGATCGTGAGACCGACGGCTGCGACGGGGGTCAACACCGTGGCAATGCCGGTCAGGATCGGAAGCACGAGGCCGAGTGCTCCAAGCACCTCGGCGATTCCGATGAACGTTATGAAGGCGGGGGTAAAGTCGCTGACCCATTCCATGCCTCGCTTGGCAAGGGCATCCTTGGACAGTGCTGCTTTCATCCCACCGGCCAGGAGGAAGGCAAGCGCGAGAAGGATATTGATGATCCAGAGGGCGATGATCACGGTGACTCCTGTTATTGGGGCGGATCCCGGCTCATGGCTGAGCCTCCGACCGACGATAACACGAAGATTGAGCGTTCAACTATTGAATGGTCAAGTTGCGATAACTAAACTTGGTCGCATGGCTGGTCCTCGGTGGTTGAATGCGGACGAAAACAGGCTCTGGATGCGGTTGCACGCGATCTGCGAGTTCGTTCCCGGCATCGTCGACGCCCAGTTGCGGAAGGACTCCGGGCTGACTCGCTACGAGTACTACGTCCTTGCCATGCTGTCGGAGTTTCCCGGCCACTCGTGCATGATGAGCGACCTCGCGACCGCGACGAACGGGTCCCTTTCCAGGCTTTCCCACGCCGCAGCGCGGCTGGAAGAGAGCGGCCTGATCACCCGAGGGCACGTGGAGAGCAATCGTAGGGCCACCGCCGCTACGCTCACTGAGGCAGGGCTGCAGAAGCTCGTCGAGAGTGCGCCTGGTCACGTTGAAGAGGTGCGGAGGCTGATCTTTGACGGGCTTACGCCCGAGCAGGTCCGTGCGCTCAATTCGGCCCTCGCTCCGCTGGTCGTCGCGCTCGAGCTTCCCGACTTCATCCAGGACTAGCGCCGTCTGCGGATGACCCGCACTTAGCGGCGAAACGCATGAAGCGGCGGTCGGGCGCATGCCCGGCCGCCGCGTGGCCGCTCAGGATGCCGGGTGGGTGAACGGGATGCGTTCGAACGACAACACGGATGCGCTGCCCTTCGGGTTCGCCGTGACCTTGAGCCAGTCCTGTGCGTTCGTCGATCCGTCCACCGTCACACGAGTGAGGTTCGCGGCCTCGGTGCTCTGTCCATAGAACGGCAGCCAGGAGGAGCCGGCCGCAAGCGGGTGGTCCTCGTTGAAGACATGACTGTCGCCGTTGATGAGATACACCGGCCCGCCGAAGGCGTTGGACTGCGTGATGAGCGCGTTGACGAGCGGGGTGTATGCCGCGTAGTCGGCCTGGGCGGGGTTTGCCACGGTCGGGTCGAACATGTCTGCCTGGATCATGATCACGACCGCACGGTCACCGTACTTCGTGGCCTGGCTGAAGGTGTCATCGAGCTTCTGGATGTCCGCCTGCGTGCGGCCGGCAACCTCAGCGACTTGTCCGGTGGTCGGCATGGTCTGGCCGAGCCCCGACCATGGCAGCATCGAGTTATCGCTGCCAGGGACGTTGAGGGCGGTGAAGGAGACTCCGTGCTCGCGGAAGCTCACGTTCTCCGGGTACCCCTGCGCGGCTTGGGAGTCGACCTTCATGGGCTGCCCCAGCGTCGTTCCTGGCTTCGGGAAGAAGATGTCGCGCACGGTGGCCAGTCGTTCCAGTGGGTTGTATGCCCCGTTGTTCGTGCGATGGCAATCCGTCCACTCGTTGTCTCCTGGCGTGTACACGAGCGGCAGCGTGAAGGCGTCGAAGCCGCTCCGGATGGTGTCGAAGTAGTCAGTGGTGCACAGCGACGACCCGTTCTTGATGTCGCCGACATGGCCGACGAATGTCAGTTCTTTGTGCGCGTTGAGATCCTGGATGTACGACGGGAAAGCGGCGATCTCGGCGGCCCCATACGGCACGTCGCCGATCATTCCGAAGCTGAACCCGCTGTTGTCGCCTGCGGACTGGACTGCGGAGATCGCCTGGCCGTCCTGACTAGCCGCGGATCCGCTCGCGGCCATCGCGGGCGTGGCGAGTGCGGTCATGAGCAGAAGTGCAGCACCTGTAGCCGCGCAGGCTATTTGTGTCCTTGAGAGCATTCCATCCTCCTTGAGTGGGTGATCTGGCGGGTCCACCCTATGAGGGGTGGAGCGTCGTCAAGGAGTCGCGCAGGTGAACATTCGGTGTCTCTGCTCCTGCGTTGATAAGCAGCCCCAGAGCCAAATCTGCCGGCGGTCGTGTCACCCCAATTTATTCCGAACGTAACAAGCTGGAAAAGGAAGGTGCCTATTGTAATCAATAGTACGACGTGTGACACTTCCGCAGACGGCGCTGCGCGCCCGCGAAAGCCCATCAATGACGACAGCGCATCCGGAGCGATGCGGAGAGTAGTGAGGCACTCGATGAAAAGAAGGATCGGAATTGCCATCGCCGTCGCGACGACAGCGGCGTTGGTATTCAGCGCTTGCAGTTCAAGCGGCGGGGGAGGATCGGCCAGCTCGAGCAGCACGCCGGTGAAGGGAGGGAACCTCGTCATCGCACGGTCGCAGGACATCATCTCGATGGACAAGACCACCACGTTCGACAACAACTCCCTGCGCGTCATGGAGCAGATCATGGAACCCCTGTTCATGGTCAGCGCAGACGGCAAGTCGCTCAAGCCGTACCTCGCGACGAAGTACACCATCTCGCCGGACCAGCTCACCTACACGATCGACCTTCGCAAAGGGGTGAAGTTCACCAACGGCCAGCCGATGACCGCCGCCGACGTCAAGTTCTCGCTCGATCAGGACACGGCCTCCGGTTCCGCCGGCTGGGGATTCATCAACGCGGCCATCGATACGGTCACCGCCGTTGACCCTTCCACCGTCAAGATCCAGCTGAAGTATGCGTGGGCACCGCTCATCGCCGACCTCTCGCTGTTCAGTAACGGCATCATTCCGAACAACTATGGCGGCAAGACCGCAGCGGAGTTCTACCAGGCCCCGATCGGCACCGGCCCGTTCGTCTGGGACTCCTGGACGAAGGGGCAGTCGGTCAAGCTGACCAAGAACCCTAATTACTGGCAAAAGGGCCTGCCGTACCTGAACAGCGTGACCTGGACGGTCGTCCCTGATGCCAACACCCGCCAGCTTCAGCTGCAGGGCGGCCAGATCTCGATCGACGATACGCCGTCCTGGTCGAGTCTCGCGTCGCTCAAGGCCATGCCGAATGTGAACGCGACGACGTTCCCGTCCACGCAGATGGATTACATCGCCTTCAACGAGAAGCGTGCTCCGTTCGACGACGTGCACATCCGGACCGCTATCTCCTACGCCATTGACCGCAACGCCCTCGTCAAGGCCGTGCTGTTCGGAAACGGCACCCCGGCGACCTCGCTGCTCGCGCCAGGAACCCCGTTCGCCATCAAGGACACGGGTGCTGCCACTTACGATGTCGCCAAGGCCAAGGCCGAGATGGCGCAGTCGACGAAGCCGAACGGGTTCACCACGACCTTGCTCATTCAGTCCGGCGACCCGAACCAGGCCTCCATCGCGCAGATCATGCAGTCGGAGCTGAAGGCTATCGGGATCACGATGAACATCCAGCAGCTCGACCCGACGGCGAACAAGCAGGCCAGGCTCGCGTCGAACTTCGACATGGCGTGGAACCTGTGGTCGATGGACATCCCTGACCCCGACGAGTTCACCTCGTGGGCGGTCGACCCCACCGGAGGCTCGCACTCCGCGTTCACCGGCTACGACAACCCCGCGGTGATCGCGCTCAACAAGCAGGCAGCGGCGGAGACCGACCCGGCCAAGCGAGCCGACCTGTACGCGCAGCTCCAGAAGGCGACAAGCAAGGATGCATTCCTTGCCTACCTCTTCTACTCGCCGTACGTGTTCGCGTCGACCACCGCTGTTCACGGTTTCCACGTGACGCCGCTGGGCAATTACCAGCTCGAGACCGTCTACCTGACGAAGTAGGACTCGATCTGAATGGAAGGCGGTCTCGCATCCGGGACCGCCTTCCGGCCCTCGCCGGGTATGCGTGGGCGGACTCATCGACGATGCGAAGAACGAGGAACGATGAACGACGAATCGCCCAGGCTGTCGGATGGCTCGGTTATCGAGAGGAACGAATGGGCTGCTTCGCAGCTGCAAACGGCTATAGAGAAGTTGGAAAGGCTTGGCCGGCCACTGAATGCCGTCGTCACGCCGATTCCGGCGCCGCATCGCTCCGCTGATGGCCCTCTGCTTGGAATGCCTGTCGCGGTCAAGGACATGATCGATGTGGTCGGTTACCCCAGGGGTAACGGTAATCCCGAAGACATGGCCGGTCCGGCAGCTGAGAACGATGCCGCAATTGTCACCGCGTTGCGCGACTCGGCCGCCGACGTTTTCGCCCTGGCGGCGCTGCTGGAATACGCGGCGGGCGCGCAGCATCCCGAACTTCCCGAAGCGCGTAATCCCGCCGCGCCGCATCTGACGGCGGGCGGATCGAGCGGAGGCTCGGCGGCCCTGGTCGGTGCGGGAGTCTGCCCGGCCGCGTTGGGAACCGATACCGGTGGCTCCATCCGGCTGCCCGCGCATTACTGCGGCGTTGTCGGGTTCAAGCCGACGTTCGGCACATTTCCCGTGACAGGCGTGCAGCCATTGTCGCCGACGCTCGATCATGTCGGCATCCTGGCGAAGGACGTTCCGACAACGACCCTCGTCTTCGAATCCCTGACCCGTCAGCCGGGCGTCGCGTCGGCAGGAATCCTCTCGGTCGGTGTGCTGACCGACCAGTTCGCCGACCCCAGGCTCGAGAAGGACGTCAGGGAGATCGTTCTCGCGGCGGTCGAAAAGCTGCGCGGGCGGGTTGTTCTCGAAGACCGGGACGGACATGCACTCAGCCGCCTTAATGCGCGCATGGGAGACATCATCCACTACGAGGCCTGGCAGGTGCACGGTGCAGCAATGACCGAACGGCCGGAGCATTTCGGTGCGCCAACGGCCCGGCTCTTCGCCGCAGCCGCCCACGTCAGCGAAGGGCAATACCTGAGCGCGTTGGCAGAGCGCGATGAACTCGTGCCGGCCGCGCTCGCCGTGCTCGATGGCGTCGACCTCCTTCTCGGGCCGGCGGCGCCGTATGTGGCACCCGAGGTGTCGCCCCCTGGCGACACACCGGAAGGGGCGATCGAGGGGATCTTCACGTCGCCGTACAACATGACGGGCCAGCCGGCGATTGTCATTCCCTGCGGGGTCACAACGGAGGGCCTGCCCGTGGGACTGCAACTTGCCGCGGCGCCCGGTGCGGATGCCGCGCTCCTGGCCGGAGCGGCGGTCATCGAGCGGATCCTCGCGGAGGTGAGTTCGTGATGTCATCCCTGGGTTGTCAGAATGTAACAAACTGGAAAAGAACTGACGTTACTGTAATAAACACTACAGATCGCACGGCCGCGGTTCAGCGGCCAGGCATCGGCGACACAGCCGAGCCGGAAGAGGAGGTGCTGGGATGCTCCATCGGCTGAGATTCCTTCCGGGGCGGCTGATCCAGTCGATTCCCGTGGTGTTCGGGGTGACCCTGATCGTCTTCTTCATGGCGCGCCTCCTGCCAGGTAACCCCGCACTCGCCATCCTCGGTCAGCGCGCGACCGCGGCCGCGGTCGCGGCCCTCGACAAGCAGCTGGGCCTGGACACGCCCATCTGGGAGCAGTACTTCCTCTTCATGGGCCGACTGTTCCAGGGGAACCTCGGAACGAGCCTCACGTACCAATTGCCGGTGACCCAGCTCGTTGCCCAGGCGATCCCGGTTTCCCTGTCGCTGCTCGGCATGGCCCTGTTGCTGTCGCTCGTCATCAGCATTCCGTTTGCTGCACTTGCCGCTTTCAAGCCGGGCAGTGGGCGAGACCTGGCGGTTCGCGGATTCACCCTCCTGGGCCAGGGCATGCCGCAGTTCTGGCTCGCCATCATGCTGATCCTGTTGCTCGCCGTCGGCGCGCACGCGTTTCCGGTTGGGGGCTACGGCACGTCGGCCCTCGACCACCCCTATTACCTGTTCCTCCCTGCCCTGACGCTCGCGATCACGATGTGCCCCACCGTCATCAGGAGCCTGCGCTCCTCGATCATCGGCGTACTCGGCTCCGAATACATCGGCACGGCCAAGTCGAAGGGCTCGTACGGTGCCGCGCTGTTCCGCGGCCACGTGCTGCGGAACGCGGCGATCCCGACGGTGTCGATCATCGGTGTGAATCTCGGCTTCCTCGTCGGCGGTTCGCTGGTGATCGAAAAGGTCTTCGCGCTACCCGGACTCGGGTCGTTGATGATCAACGCTATCTTCGCCCGCGATTTCCCCACCATCCAAGGCGTCACCCTGTTTGTCGCGTTGTTCGTGGTCGCGGTCGGCATCCTGACCGATGTCGTGTACACCATGCTCGATCCCCGGGTGAACCTCGGCGCAAAGGACCAGTCATGATGACGACACCGACCGCGGCCCTCGCCGGCTTCCAGGCGCGACGCCGTGCCGTCCGATCGCGCTCGATCAAGGCCTGGTACCGCAACGGTTCGCTCATGGCGGGCATCGTTGTCGTCGGACTGCTCGTGCTGGTCGCAGTCCTGGCGCCGGTCCTGGCACCATACGACCCGATCGCCCAGCATCTGACGGACGTGCTGCAGCCGCCGAGTGCCGCGCACTGGCTGGGCACGGACAAGTTCGGACGCGATGTGCTCTCGCGCCTGATCTGGGGCGCCCAGGTCGACCTTCGGGTCGGATTCCTCGCCGTGCTCATTCCTTTCGTGGTCGGATCCGTGCTCGGTGCGATCGCCGGCTACTTCGGCGGCTGGCTCGACACGGTGCTCATGCGGATCGTCGACATCTTCTTCGCGTTCCCCTTCTACGTGATGGTCATCGCGCTCGTCTTCGTTCTCGGCGCGGGTGAGGCAAGCATCTACATCGCGATCGCGGCCGTCTCGTGGGTGTCGTACGCGCGGATCGTCCGCGGTGAGGTACTCATCGCGAAGAAGCAGGACTACGTGGTGGCCGCCCGCCTCGGCGGCATGTCGCACGCCCGCATCCTGACCAGGCACATCGGCCCGAACGTTCTCTCCCAGGCGATCATCTACGGCATGAGCGACATCGTGATGGACATCATGGCGATCGTCACCCTCGGCTACCTCGGCCTCGGCATCAATCCGCCGACCGCGGAGTGGGGAAGCATGATCAACGATGGCCAGGAATTCATCACGACGCAGTGGCAGCAGGCGACCATCCCCGGCCTCGTCGTCGTCGTGACGAGCCTCGGCTTGTCCTGGCTGGGCGACGGTCTCTCCGACCTGCTCAGCCCCGAGAGGAGGAAGTGACGATGACCCAGCCACTACTCAGCGTGACGTCGCTCACGATCGGTGTGCGCCGGCCGAAGCGCGCAGACACCATCATCGTCGACGACCTGTCGTTCGACATCCAGCGCGGAGAACGCTTTGGCATCGTCGGCGAATCGGGTTCCGGCAAGTCGCTGACGCTGCGCGCCATTGCAGACCTCCTGCCGGCGGGCGTCGAGGTGCTCTCTGGCAGCATCCGCTACGACGGCGTTGAACTCATCGGCATGGAGACTCCCGCGCGCAGGCGGCTGATGGGACCGGAGATCGCGATGATCTTCCAGGAGCCAATGACGGCGCTCAACCCAGTGATCCGGGTCGGGGAGCAGATCGCCGAGGGTCCGCGTCGCTATCTCGGACTGTCGAAGAAGGATGCCATGAAGCTCGCCATCGAGATGATGGCGAAGACGGGCATCCCCGACCCCGCCAGGCGGGCACGTGCGTATCCGCACGAACTCTCCGGCGGACTGCGCCAGCGCATCATGATCGCGATGGCGCTCTCCTGCGGCCCCAAGCTCCTGCTCTGCGACGAGCCGACCACGGCACTCGACGTGACGGTGCAACATCAGGTCCTCAGGGTGCTCGAAGAACTCTGCGCGGACTCCGGTGCGTCGCTCGCGTTCGTCACGCACGACCTGGCGGTCGTGAACCAGACGTGCAGCGACCTCGCCGTCATGTATTCGGGTCACATCGTGGAGTCGGGGCGCGTGAAGGACGTGTTCAGCGACCCCAGGCATCCGTACACCAAGGGGCTGCTCGACTCGGCCCCCGATTTCGACCAGCCGGAACGCGAGCTCGTGCCGATTCCGGGCTTCCCGCCGAACCTGGCCGCGCGGCCCGACGGATGCCCCTTCGCGCCTCGCTGCGCATTCGCGGTGGACGCCTGCAGGGTGGCCATGCCGCCGAGCGTGCTGGTTGCGCCCGGTCACGAGGCCGCGTGCATCCAATCGCGCAGCATCTTCGAGGAGGTCGCAGCATGACGGACTTGCCGGTGCTGCGCGTCGCGGCCATCACGAAGTCCTACCACCTGCAGACGTCGCTCGCGTCGCGGCTCACGCGCCGCGAGAACGGTCACAGCAGCCTCCGCGCGCTCGACGGCGTGGACCTCCAGCTGAACTAGGGCGAGATCCTCGCGCTCGTCGGGGAGTCAGGATCGGGCAAGTCCACGCTCGCCAAGATCCTTGTCGGCGGCACGACTGCGACCTCTGGAGAGCTCGAATATCACGGCGAGCCGATGCCGACCCACCGCGACAAGGACGCCAGCCGGCGCATCCAGATGGTCTTCCAGGACCCGTATTCCTCGCTCAACCCGAGGATCTCGGTCGGTTCGATGCTCAAAGAGCTCCTGTTGCTGCACAAGATCGTGCCCAGGAAAGAGGTGCGCGCCGAGAGCGTTCGGCTCCTCAATCTCGTCGGGCTCGAAGAGGACGCGCTCGAGGCCTACCCGAGCCAGTTCTCCGGCGGGCAGCGTCAACGCATCGCCATAGCGCGGGCACTCGCCGTTCGGCCCGACATCCTGATCGCTGACGAACCGGTGTCGGCCCTCGACGTCTCCGTGCAGGCGACGATCCTCGACCTCTTTGCCTCCCTTCAGCGCGAGCTCGGCCTCAGTATCCTGTTCGTCGCGCACAACCTGGCCGTCGTGCAGCACCTCAGCCAGCGCGTGGCCGTCATGTATCTGGGTCGCATCGTCGAAGTCGCCGAAACGGCTGAGCTCTTCAGCAATCCGCAGCATCCGTACACTCGAGCCCTCATCGACTCGATCCCGCGGATGACCGCCGAGAGCGTCAACGAAGAGTTCGTGCTCGAGGGCGAGCCGCCGAGCCCGTTCAACGTGCCTGCCGGCTGCCGCTTCAATCCGCGCTGCCCATATGCGACGGACGACTGCAGGTCGACAGACCCCGGCCTCGCGCCGGTGGCGGAGGGGCATGAGAGCGCTTGTATCCGCGCGTCGGAATTGCCGGCGCACTCGATCGCGCTCAGGGTGAGCACAGCAAGGAAGGCAACCGTATGAAGGTCTGGATGTCCATCGATATGGAGGGCGTCGCGGGCGTCGTCGACTGGGACCAGTGCCGGCCAGGCAACGGCGCCACGTACGAGCTTGGCTGTGCCCTGCTCCTGGGCGAGGTCAACGCTGCCATCGAAGGCGCGATTGCCGGAGGTGCGACCGAGGTCGTGGTCAACGACTCGCACAGCAGGATGGCGAACCTCGACCCTCGCAGCCTCGCTGGCGGCGCCCAGTACATCTCCGGCAGGCACAAGCCCCGCTACATGATGGAGGGCCTCGACGAGAGCTTCGACGCGGTCTTCTTCGTCGGCTACCACGGGTCGATCTCTGGCCGGCCGTCGACGATGTCGCACACCTACAATCCCGAGGTGTTCTCGGGTGCGAAGGTCAACGGCACCTACGTCGGCGAGAGCGGCATCAATGCTCTGGTGGCGGATCACTTCGGCGTTCCGATCGCGTTCGTCTCGGGCGACGAGGTCACGTGGGAGGAAACGGCTCCATTCGCCGCCGGCGCCGTGAACGTGGTCACCAAGCAGTCCATCTCCCGCGCGAGCGCGAAGAACCTGCACCCGACCGAGTCGTGCCGCCTCATCCGTGAGGGTGCACGTGAGGCCGTGGAACGGGTTGCGAATGGCACCGTCGAGCTGCCGCGAATCGCTCGGCCGGCCACGCTCGACCTCGAGTTCCAGACCGGAGACATTGCGGATGTCGCCACCTGGGTCCGCGGCGTCGACCGGACCGCAGAGCGCGGCGCCAGGATCGAGGGCACGGACCTGCTCGGTGTCTTCACGTCGTTCGTCGCTGTCACATACATCACGCGTCAGGCAGGGGGCCGCTAGGAATGTCGGTAAACGAAGAAGCGATTGCGCCGCCGCGCACCACCAAGCTGTGGGATGTCGCTCCGCAGAACGGTTTCGCCCTTGCACTGCACGGTGGAGCGGGTGGTCAGATCAATGAGCTGTCCCAGGAGAGCAAGGCCTCGTTCGAGGAGGGGCTCGCCCTCGCCCACGGAGCGGGTCGCGCCATACTCGCGCGCGGTGGCAGTGCGCTCGACGCGGTGTGTGCCGCGGTCGAGCAGCTGGAGAACAATCCGTTGTTCAACGCCGGCCGGGGGGCGGCGCTGACCACCGACGGTGAGGTGGAACTGGACGCTTCCGTCATGGACGGCGTGGGGCGTGCCGGAGCGATCGCCGCATCGCGCCACGCCAAGAACCCGGTGTACCTCGCGCGCAGTGTGATGGAGCGAAGCCCCCATCTCTTCCTGGTCTCCCCGAGCGAAGAGCTCGTTGCAGGGTGGGGACACGAGACCGTCGAGCAGGATTACTTCATCACCGAGCCGCGCATCCGCCAGCTCGCCCGGATCCAGGAGCTGCGCCTGGCGGCACCCCGGCATGGAACGGTCGGAGCAGTCGCCCGGGATTCCCACGGACACGTGGCCGCAGCGACATCCACCGGTGGCATGGCGAACCAGGAGATGGGCCGGGTCGGCGACACCCCCATCATCGGCGCAGGCAACTACGCTCGCGACGGGCTCGCCGCGGTCTCATGCACCGGCGAGGGCGAGGCGTTCATCCGGGGAGTCGTCGCATACGACATCGCCGCGCGCATCCGTTATCTGGGTTCCGGGCTCGGCGAGGCCGTGACGCAGACGATCGCGAATGAGCTCACCGCGAAGGACGCCAGCGGGGGACTCGTCAGCGTCGGCGGGGACGGACGCGTCGTCGTGGCACACAACTCACCGACGATGTTTGCTGCGTTCGAGGACCGCGATGGCCTTGTCATGCTGACGTGAGGACGGCAGCCGACGCGCACGGAACTGCGCACGGACCCGTCTGAGAATCGAGCCGAGAGGAAGGAGCACCATGCCGATCAATGATGAGATCTTCGCTCGCATGGGCGAACTGAGCCCGGCCGAGAAGAAGGTCGCGCGCGCCCTGCTCTCCAACTATCCGACTGCCGGCCTCGAGAGCGCGGCAACTCTCGCGAAGGCCGCGGGCACGAGCACGCCGACGGTGCTGCGCCTGGTGACGCGTCTGGGTATCGGAAGCTATCCCGATTTTCAGCGCCGCCTGCGTGAAGAGATCACGCACAGCGTGTATAGCCCGGTGAGTCGCACGGAACACGCCAGGCTCGCCCAGGACATGACAGCGCCGTTGCAGCGCGCGATAACGGAGAAGGTCGCACTCGTCGAGGCGCTGTCGACGAGCGTGCCCCCGAGCGAATTCGACCGGGCCGTTCGGGCGCTGGCAGCCAAGCCGCGTCAGGTCACCGTCTCCGGCGGGTACTTCACGCGCTATTTCGCCATGCTCCTTGCCGCCCAGCTCGACCAGGCCATCCCCAATGTGGACTTCGTGAGCGAGCCGTTCGGCCACGACATCAGCAAGATGCTGCGACTGAACGCGAACGGCATTGCGATCATCCTCGACTTCCGCCGCTACGAATTGGCGTCGAAGCAGGCCGCCGACCTCGCCAAGGCGCAGGGTGCCACGGTGATCGTCATCACCGACCAGGGGCTGTCGCCCGCCGCGGAGAGCGCCGACATCGTCCTGCCTGTGCATGTCGATGGCATCCCGTTCGATTCGGTCGTCGGCCTCATCGTCCTCCTCGAGGCACTCGTCGAGGGAGTGCTGCTCGAACGTGGCGACCGCGGGGTCCAGCGGATGAAGCAGTGGGAAGAATCCGTGCACATCGCACGCGCATACAGCGCGACGATGCCCTTGGACAACCAGGAAGAAGAAGGATGACATGGCAGAGCTCAATGGAATGGTCGCGGTAGTCACCGGTACAGCCCAAGGCATCGGACGCGCGATCGCGGACCGGCTGGCGGCCGCGGGTGCGACGGTGCACGAAGTCGACAAGGACACGGTCGACCTCAGCGATTCGGCCGCGGTCGAAGCATTCTTCGCCTCCGTGGGTGAGATCGACATCCTCGTCAACGACGCCGGCGGTGTGGTCGGCCAGACCCACACCCCGATCGATGAGCTGAGCGACGAGTTGTGGAACGCCGTGATCTCGGCGAACCTCACGACGACGATGAACTGCACGAGGGCAGCGGCGCGCGTGATGAAGAAGCGAGGCTACGGGCGGATCGTGATGATCTCCTCCGGGGCCGGCCGAAGCGTGAGCCTCACCGGCATCCAGGCGTACACCTCGGCAAAAGCCGCGCAGATCGGCTTCACACGACAGATGGCACACGAGCTCGGCCAGTACGGGATCACCGTCAACTGCATCGCACCCGGCTTCGTCCTGTCGAACCCGACCACTCAGAAGCAGTGGGAGAGCTACGGGGAGGATGGCCAGCGCGCGCTGCTCGAGCGCATCGCGACCCGCAAGACCGGGACGCCCGCCGACATCGCCCGCGGGGTCGAATTCTTCGTATCGCCAGAGGCCGGCTGGGTGAGCGGTCAGACCATTTCAATCGACGGGGGGCACTCCCTGTTCTAGGTCCGACGCGGACCAGGGGGCTAGACATGATCGACACGACGACACAGGATGCGACCACTCGCCTCGGCGAGCTCGGCGAACGCTATTTCACGACCCAGCACACCTACGACCCGTACAACGCGACGCTCCTCGGGCTGAGTGAGTTCGACCACCTCCCTGGCGACCCGAGCATCGAAGCGAGCGAGAAGGCCGCAGCCGATCTCGCCGCCATCGGCGAGGAGGTCGCCGCGATCGACGCGACGACACTCGACGAGAAGAACCTCATCGACCACAGCGTGCTGACGGTGCTCGTGCGGGGCGCGCAACAGGACGCACAGCACTCGCTCTGGGCCGGAAACGTGTCCGCGAAGAGCTATGTCAGCAGGCAGGCTTTGGTCTTCCAGGCGATGCCGGCCATGACGGTCACCGACCGGGACAGCGCAGACCGGTACCTCGAGCGGCTCTCGGGCGTCGCGGGCGTTCTCACCGCGCTCGGCGACCGGTACGCGGTCGAGGTGGGGCGCGGTCGCTACCCCACGCAGCAGGGTGTCACTCACTCGATCCAACAACTCCAGGGGTACCTCGCGTTGGGCCTCGACGGAGACGTGTTGCTCAACGTGATGCGGTCGGGGGCGGATGCTCGCGACCTCGCGCGGGCCACCGCCATTGTCGAACGCGAAATCCGCCCGGCGATGCAGTCCCTCGCGGACCGGCTGCGCACCGAGTTCCGTTCCCTGGGGCGGCCGGACGACAAGGTCGGCGTCAGATACATGCCAGGCGGAGACGACGGCTACCTCGCATCCGTTGCTCGGCACACGACGACCGCGCTTTCCCCGGCTGAGATCCACCAGATCGGTCTCGACGTGCTCGACGAGATGCGCTCCCAATGGAGCGAGGTCGGCACGCGGGCGATCGGCGAAAGCGATCTCGCCGTCATTGCTGAGCGGATGCGCTCGGACACCTCCCTCCGCTTCGACACCAGCGAGGAGATCGTCGGAGTCGCGCAGGGGGCGCTCGACCGTGCGAACGCCGTGCGCGACCGCTACTTTCCGGCGTATGACATCCCGGACTGTGTCATCGAGGAGATCAACGCGATCGAGGCCGCGCACACCGCAATGGCCTACTACCGCCCGCCGGCGGTCGACGGAAGCCGTCCGGGCGCTCACTGCCTTCTGGCGACCGATCCGCAAAGCCGGTTCCGTTTCGAGTACGAAGCGCTCGCGTTTCACGAGTCGGTCCCGGGCCACCACATGCAGCTTGCGACGGCCCAGAAGCTCGACATCCCGCGGTATCGCCGGTATCTCGATGTCGAGGCATGCAGCTTCAACGAGGGCTGGGGACTCTACTCCGAGCAGTTCGCCGACGAGATCGGCCTGTACAGCGACGACATCGCCCGGCTGGGCATGCTCTCGTTCCGCGCCCTTCGCGCGTGCCGCCTCGTGGTCGACACGGGCATCCACCACTTCGGCTGGTCCAGGCAGCAGGCCGTCGAGTTCATGTGGAACAACACGGCGACCACCATGTCGCACGTGCGCAACGAGGTGGACAGGTACATCGCCTGGCCGGGGCAGGCCCTCGCATACATGATCGGCCGCCTGGAGATCGGGCGCCTCCGTGAGCAGGCCAGGGAACGACTCGGGGCGCAGTTTTCGCTCGTCGATTTTCACGGCACGGTCCTCGGCAGCGGCGCGGTGCCGCTGACGGTCCTGGCCGACAACGTCGCCCGCTGGGAATCCAGCGTGGCGCAGAACAACTGACGCACAACTACTGACACAGGACTCCCGGGAGGACGCACGACAATGGATGTCACCATCAATGGCTGCAGGCTGAACGTCGAAGTGTATGGTCCGGAGGACGGCCCCGTGCTCATCGCGCACCACGGTGGCGGGGGTATCGGCTCACTGGCCGAGCCGAAGGGTACCTTCGGCACGCTCGCCGACCGGTTCAGGGTCATCGTCTTCGATGCACGCGGCTGTGGACGCAGCGAGGCCATCGCGCCGTACTCGCACGAGCAGTGGGCGGCCGATGTCGACGGCCTGCGGCAGTGGGCAGGCGCGGACACGATCGTGGTCGCGGGCGGGTCATACGGCGGCTTCATCGCCCTCGAGTACGCGGTGCGGTACCCGGAGCACGTGTCGGCGATCATGCTCCGCGACACCTCGGCCGACGGCAGCAACCTCGAGCTCGCCTTCGAGAACGCGCGAAACCAGGACCGGGTCGAGATCAACTGGGACAACTTCAACCGGTACTGGACAGGCAACATCTACGACGACGCAGACCTCAAAGCCAGGTGGGCGGAGATCATCCCGCTGTACGACTTCGAGTACGACCCGGTGGCATCCGCCGCGCGCGTCGAAGCTGGAATCTACCGGCACGAGGCTCACAACTGGTGCTTCCAGCACAACTGGGCGAACTACGACCTCAAGGACCAGCTGCCAGCCATCACGGTGCCGACTCTCGTGACGGTCGGCCGGCGCGACTGGGTCACGCCGGTGAGTTCGTCCGAGACGATCGCGCGCCTCATCCCGAACTCGGAGCTCGTCATCTTCGAGAAGTCGGGGCATTCCCCGCAGTTCGAAGAGCGCGACGAGTTCCAACGCGTCATCAAGGACTTCATCGACCGCGCGGTCCCGGCCACCGTGACCGCCTGACGGCCGAACACCATTTCAAGGAGATCGAGTTGAAACTGACAATCATCGGCGCCGGAGCGATCGGCGGCACGATCGGGGCACACATGTTCCGGGCGGGCCACGACATCACGCTGTGCGATGCGGACAAGGACTACGTGGAGGCGATCCAGCGGGGCGGGCTGCTAATCGAAGGGCCGGTCAACGAGTTCACCGTTCGGATTCCAGCAATCACGCCCGCGGAGCTTCCCGACACGATCGAGCACGCCATTGTCGCCGTGAAGAGCCTGCACACGGCATCCGCTGCCGCTCTCCTCCGGGACAGGCTTGCTCCGGACGGCTTCGTGCTGACTGTGCAGAACGGCCTCACCGCGGACACCCTGATCGAGGCGGTCGGCGCCGATCGCGTGATTTCGAGCTTCGTCAACTTCGGGGCCGACGTGATGGGTCCGGGGCGCGTGATGCAGGGCAACATCGGTACCTTCCGGGTCGGTGAGATTGCCGGTGGCACAATCACGCCCAGGGTGCAGGAGCTGGCGGATGCGCTTCCGTACGCAGTGGCGACCGACAACGTGCTCGGGTACCTCTGGGGCAAGGAGGCGTACGGCGCGATGCTCTGGGCCGGTGCCGTGTCCGACCTGTCGATCGCCGAGACGCTTGAGCGGCCCGCGTATCGTCTGCTCATGGTCGCGCTCGCCGAGGAAGTGCTCGCGCAAGCCCCGGTCGCGGTTGAGAGCTTCGACGGCTTCGTTCCGGACGATCTCGAAGGCTCGCTTGACCGCCTTGCGGTCTTCAACCGCAAGAGCGCCAAGAGTCACAGTGGCATTTACCGCGATCTCATGGTGCGCAAGCGCAAGACCGAGGTGGATGAGGTTCACAAGGACATCCAGGGACCCATCTTCGACCGGGTCGTGGAGATGATCCACGACATCGAAGAGGGCCGCCGCACCTGTGAGGTGAGGAACCTCGACGAACTGGCGGCCTTCGTCGCATCCCGCATCGCATGAGCGCGCGACCGGCAGGTCCGTCCGCTGGCGACCTCACGATCATCGACGTGCTCACGGTTCCCGTACGGACCGGCTTCTACGCGGATGACCAGGCAGCCATCCGGGCCGGCGCATCACACGACGGATTCGGCTACACGGGAGAGCCGCTCACGCCCGGATTCGCCTCGATCCGACAGCCAGGTGAGGCTCTCTCGGTCATGCTGCTGCTCGACGATGGAACGGTTGTCTACGGCGATTGCGCGGCCGTGCAGTACAGCGGCGCTGGCGGCCGCGATCCCGTCTTCTCGTCCGCGCGCGCGGCACAGGATGTCGCCGAACTTGTCACGCCCGTGCTGCTCGGGCGGCCGCTCACCGGATTTCGCGAGCTGACCGCCGAGGTTGACGCCATCCGTACGCCGGAGGGCGGGCTGCACACGGCCATCCGCTACGGAGTCAGCCAGGCGATCCTCGGCGCTGTGGCCGCCTCTCGCAGGCTGAGCATGGCGGAAGTGATCAGGGACGAGTATGCAACGGGAGCGGCCCTGCTGCCCGTTCCGATCTACGCCCAGACGGGCGACGATCGCTACCTGAACGCCGACAAGATGATCTTGAAGTCGGTCGACGTGCTGCCGCACGCACTGATCAACACGCCGGAGAAGCTCGGACGCCGGGGTGAGATCCTCGAGGAGTACCTCGGCTGGCTCGTCAACCGCATCGGGGAGCTTCGGCCGTCGCCCGAGTATCGGCCGCGGATCCACATCGATACCTACGGGACGATCGGCATGGCCTTCGGCGGCGACGTTGCGGCGGTCGCCGACTACCTGACGGGCCTTGGGGACATCTGCGCGCCATACGACCTCGCCGTCGAACACCCGATCGACGCAGGCAACCGAGACGACCAGATCGAGCGCTACGTTCAGTTGCGGAGCGAGTTGCGAGCGCGTGGCTCGTCCGTACGCCTGGCTGTCGACGAGTGGTGCAACACGATCGAGGACATCCGGCTCTTCGTCGAAGCCGGAGCCGCCGACATCATCCACGTGAAGACTCCGGATCTCGGGGGCGTCAACGACACGATTGAAGCCCTGCTGCTGGCCAGGGAAGCCGGACTCGAAGCCTATTGCGGCGGGACGTGCAACGAGACGGACCGCTCGGCCCAGATATCCGCGCACGTCGCGATGGCGTGCGAGGCGAGCCAGGTGCTCGCAAAACCGGGGATGGGTGTCGACGAGGGACTCATGATCGTGGGCAACGAGATGGCGCGCACGGCCGCACTGGCACAACAACGGCCGAAGATCTCGGCTGAGAGGTAAGGAAACACGTGGAGATATACGACCGCAACTGGATGCAGATCGCGAAGTACCTCGAGCACGACGACCGGATCGTGCTTCCGGTCGGATCGACCGAGCAGCACGGCTACCTCTCGCTCGGCACCGACGCGATTCTCGCCGGGCGGGTCTCCGTCGAGGCGGCCGAACCGCTCGGAATACCCGTGCTGCCCACGCTGCCATTCGGGATGAGTCCGTATTTCACCGAATACCCGGGCAGCATGAGTCTGCGGATGAGCACGTACATCGAGGTCATCCGTGACCTCCTCGATGTGCTCGCCGGGCAGGGCTTCCGGCGCATCGCACTGGTCAACGGCCACGGCGGCAATGCGCCGATCACCGGACTGATCCGCGAGTGGACCAGCATTCCGCGCGAAAAGCCCGTGGAGGTACTGTTCCACAGCTGGTACAACGCACCACAGACGGCCAAAGCCGCCAGCGAGTTTTCAGACGTCCAGCTGCACGGCGCGTGGGTGGAGAACTTTGCCTGGACGCGCGTCGAAGGGGCAGACATCCCGGAAGGTTCGATTCCGCCGCTGCCGCGTGCGCTGACCGCGGTTCTCTCGCGCACCGAGATGCGGGAGTACGCGCCGGACGGCAGTCACGGCGGCGACTACGGCCGGCCGGACGCAGACATGCAGAAGGTCTGGGATGCCGGTGTACTCGAGGTTCGCGACCTGCTCGAGAACGGATGGGCCCGCAAGTGAGCGACGAACTGGCATATGAGCCCCTCGAGGTCCTGCTCGATGAACTCGCCGAGTACGTCGCGATCCCGAGTGTCAGCCGCAGCGCGAGCCCGGAGACCATGCGTGAGGCGGCCGCCTGGGTCGCAGGCCAGCTCGAATTCGCCAACGGCAGGGTGGTCGAGACCGACGGCTTCCCGCTCGTGCGCGCCGACTGGCTGAACGCGCCAGGGGCGCCGACCATCCTCGTCTACGGCCACTACGACGTACAGCCGACGGGCAGTCGCGATGAGTGGGACACCGACCCGTTCGAGATGACAGTGGATGGCGACGTGGTGCGCGGGCGAGGCGTTACGGATGACAAGGGCCCGGTCTTCATCGTGCTCAAGCTTGCGCAGGCGTTCATCGCGCAGCGCGGAGGCCTGCCGCTCAACGTCAAGTTCCTGATCGAGGGTGAAGAGGAGATCGGGAGTCCCAACCTCCCCAGCTACGTTCGAGCTCACGCCGAAGAACTCGCGGCCGACCTGGTCATCTCCGCCGATGGCGCGCAGTGGCGGCCAAGCGAGCCGTCGCTCTCGACCGCATCCAAGGGTCTGGTGTCCCTGGACATCGTGGCCCACGGTGCCAACAGCGACCTGCACTCCGGTCGCTTCGGCGGAACGGTCGCCAACCCCGTGCACGCGCTCAGCGCGATCCTTGCCAGCCTGCACGACGAGGATGGCCGCGTCGCGGTCGCCGGTTTCTACGACGGCGTCGCCGACATCACTGACGAACGACGCGCACAGATCGCGGCGATTCCATTCGATGACGACAAGTACATGGCCTCGCTCGGTGTTGCCGAGCTCTTCGGTGAGAAGGGCCTCACCACCCTCGAGCGACTCTGGGAGCGGCCGACCCTGGAGATCACAGGCGTGGCCGGTGGGGGCAAGTACTCCGTCATCCCGCACGTCGCGACCGGCCACATCGTGGCGCGCCTGGTTGGCCAGCAGGACCCGAACCGGGTTATTGCGGCCATCGAGCGCCACGTCAGGGGCGTTGTCCTTCCGGGGATCGACGTCACGCTCACGGTCGACCAGGCGAGGGTGCCCGCATATCGGATCGAGCCGGAGCACCCCGCGATCGGGGCAGCGACCGCGGCACTGAATCACGTGTACCCGGGCGAGGAGGTGCTGCTCGCGGTGATCGCGGGAACGCTTCCGGCGACGACTCTCTTCGAGGAGGTGACGGGGGCGAAGACTCTCTTCTTCTCGTTCTCGACCGCGGACGAGAACCTGCACGCGCCCAACGAGTTCCTGCGCACCAGACGCATCCCTGAGGGTCTGCGCGCCTGGGAGCGGTTGTGGACGCTGCTGGCCTCCGGTCCGCATGCGCTGACGCCGAACGATGCGACGGTGGGAGCGACCCGATGAACGAATACCGCTCGTACGACTACCTCGACGGCGACCTGGCATTGCCCATCGACCCGCTCGCCCCCGAGTTCGACCGGGTCGCACCGTACCAGGGCGGCTTCACGGCGGACGAGGTGGCGAGGGCGGAGCGGCTGCTTGCCGAGAACGTGACGATCAGCCTGCACGACCACCCCGTGCGGTTCCCGCATGACATGGCCGACACCCCGGCGTACAACCGCACCGGTCGCCAGCACACGGCATTCGAGGGGCTCGCCGCATCCGGTCTCACCGTCGTGTTCGACAACATGATGGACGGCACCGCGACGGTGACCGGGAACACTCCCTGGCAGTTCGATGACGTTGTGACCGACCTCGGGATGCGGCAGGCCGACCTCGCGCACCAGCGCGACGTCGTCGTCATCCGCACGGTCGACGACATCCATGCCGCCCATGCCGCAGGCAAGGTCGGCCTCGTCTTCGGCCTCGAGGCGGCCACACCGATCGGCAACGACCTCGACAAGCTCGACGTGCTGTACGGGCTCGGCATCCGCCAGATCGGAATCGCATACTCCGACTCGAATGGGCTCGGAGCCGGCCTGACCGAGCCGAACGACTTCGGCCTGACCAAATTCGGTCGCGCAGCGATCCGGCGCATGAACCAGCTCGGCCTCGCGATCGATGTGTCGCACTCGTCCGACCGGACGGGCATCGAAGCGGCGGACGCCTCGGACAAGCCGATCTTCATGACGCATGCCGGCGCCCGCGCAATCTGGGACATCCCGAGGCTGAAGTCGGACGATGCCCTCAGGGCGATCGCGGCGTCGGGCGGAGTGATCGGGATGTCGGCTGCGCCGCACACGACCATCTCGTACGAGCATCCGAAGCACAGCATCCTCTCGGTCATGGACCACTTCATGTATTGCCTCGAACTCGTCGGAATCGACCACGTCGGGTTCGGGCCGGACACGCTCTACGGCGACCATGTGGGCTTGCACACGACTTTCGCGAGCCTGCTCAGTGCCGCGGGAGCGACGACCGCGTCTCACGAAAGGGTGGAGTACGTCGACGGGCTCGAGAACCCGACCGAGAGCTTCCACAACATCGCGGCGTGGCTCGTGCACAACGGCTTCTCCGACGAGGACATCGTCAAGGTGCTCGGGGGCAACATCCTGCGCGTGCTTGGTGAGGCCTGGGTATGAGCGATCTCGTGGCGTCATGACGCAGCTGCGACAACAATGGACCGATGACGTATGACGATGATCCTGCGCCGCAGGGAGTCCGCCGACATTGCCACCATCGTGGGCTGGGTCCCCGACCGTGACGCGCTCCACCAGTTCTCCGGCACCAGTCTCGACTGGCCGCTGACGGAAAGCCAGCTCAGCGCGCTCGACGAGATCGACGGCAGGACGGCGTGGGTACTCGTGCACGGAACGAACCCGAACGCACCCGTCGGCCACGCGGATCTCACTCTCTCCGGCAACGTGTGCCGGATTGGCCGGGTGATCGTCGCCCCTGACCGGCGCGGACACCACCTCGGGAGCATCCTCATGGTCCTCGTTCTCGAGAAGGCGCGGGACCTCGGGGCGAGCCGCGCCGACCTATACGTACTCGAGGGGAATATGCCCGCGCTTCGCATCTACGAGCGACTCGGCTTTACCGAGAAGCAGCGTTCCGACCACCCCGGCATGGTTGCCATGGCGATGGAACTCTCCGCGTCATGACGGCTATCCTGACAGCGCATCCGGCACAGCTGGACATCGCCATCATCAGCACAGGTGGGACCTTCGGTATGCAGGCGTCCGAGCGTGGGTTGGCGCCGGCGCCGGTAGCGGACCGGATCGATGAGTTGCTGCAGTCGTCGGAGATTCCAGGTGCGGCATAGTCGATCACGGAGCTCGAGCCGCAAATCGACAGCGCCAACGCGACACCGGCGTCGTGGCAGCAGATCGTCGAGGCGATCACGTCGCGTTACGACCACGTCGACGGATTCGTGGTCGTGCATGGCACCGACACCATGGCGTACTCGGCCGCGGCCGTCTCCTATGCATTCGCGGGCCGGCACAAGCCGATCGTCTTCACGGGTGCCCAGCGACCACTGTCGGTGCCGAACTCGGACGGCCCAGGGAACCTCCTTGGCGCGATCGAGCATCTCGTTCGAACCCGTTCACCCTCAGTAGAAATCTATTTCGGCGGAGTCGCGCTGAGCGGAACGCGAGCGATCAAGTACTCCACGAGCGCCGATCGCGCGTACATCGCCGCTCCGCGTCCTGACGATTCGCGGGATCGCACGAGCGAGGCGACGCGACGAGACGTGGGTTTTGGTTTTTTCGACGACATCGAGATTCCGGTGATCCGGATGTATCCAGGCATCAGCGCGCGCACGGTGTCCGCCATCCTCGGTGATGATGTGCCAGGTGCGGTGCTGCAGTGCTACGGGTACGGCAATCTGCCGACCCACACTCCGGGGCTCCTCGATGCTCTCGCCCGAGCGACCACGCGCGGGCAGGTGCTCATCGCCGTCACCCAGTCCCTCGAGGGTGAAATCACCCTTGGTGCATCGGAGGTCAGTACGAGCCTTGCGGATGTCGGCGTCGTGGACGGTGGGGACATGACCACCGAGGCCGCGCTCACCAAGCTGCACTACCTCTTTGGGTGCGGCCTTCCGACGGGCAGGGTGCGAGAACTCGCCGGCATCGACCTCGTTGGCGAGCTGGCGCGAAGCCAACACCCGACTCAAACCACCACGTCACAGCCCACGGACAGTTAGGACGACGACCCATGGCAGACTCCACGCAGCCATATCTCTACGACAGAAGCGATGCGCGGTATTCCATCGATGAGGCGCGCTGGCGCGGCGATGACGGCACTCCGCTGATGGTGTCTCCGCTTGCCGGAATCACGCGCGATGACGTCGATCGCTCCGAGCGATCGCAGTGGCGTTATCGCGCCGCCCTTCCCGTGGAGTTGCACCGCCGGGTGTCGCTCGGAGAGGGCTGCACTCCGCTCCTGCACGCCACCGTCGGCGAGGTCCCCGTGCTGGTCAAGCCGGAGTGGTTCAACCCCACGGGCAGCTTCAAAGACCGCGGGACCACCGTGATGATGTCGGTTCTGGCCAGCCAGGGCATCACCGAGATGCTCGAAGACAGTTCGGGCAACGGCGGCGCGTCCGTCGCCGCCTACGCTGCTGCGGCGGGTATCAAGGCAAAGATCCTGGCGCCAGAGAGCACCTCCGCCGCGAAGATCCTGCAAAGCCGCGTGCACGGGGCGGAGATCGGGCTCGTCCCCGGAAACCGCACGGCCACGTCCGACGAGGCGATCCGCCAGTCCAGCGAGCGATTCTACGCGAGCCACAATTGGCATCCGTTCTTCATTCAGGGCACCAAACTCCTGGCTTACGAAATCTGGGAGGACCTGGGATTCGTCGCCCCCGACAGCGTCGTCGTGCCAGCTGGAGCGGGCAGCCTGGTTCTCGGATGCTTCATCGGTTTCAGTGAACTCGTCGCGTCTGGCGCCATCCCGAAGGTTCCGCGCATCCTGGTCGCGCAGCCGGAGAATTGTGGGCCGCTCGCCGCCGCGTTCGCCGCCGGCTGCGACGCGGTCGGTGATGGCCAGTGGAAGCCGAGCCTGGCCGAGGGCACGTCGATCGCGAGGCCGGTGCGCGACCGCGAGGTCCTCGCGGCGGTGAGCAACTCCGGCGGCGGGTTCCAGACCGTCTCGGAGGCCGAGATTCCCGACGCCGTGCTGTCGCTTGCAGCGCAGGGACTCTATGCGGAGCCGACGAGCTCGATCGCCGCCGCCGCGGTTCCGGGCTTCGTTCGACAGGGCCTCCTGCAGGAGGGTGAAACCACGGTCATGGTGCTCACCGGGTCTGGCCTCAAGGCCGCCCAGACCATGGCCGAGATCGCGCGCGCCCGCGGACTCGACTGATCAGCGAGTTGCCGAGGCCGACGACGCCGCGTTCGCGCGGTGAAACGCCTGGGACATTGCGTAACACGACCGTAATTCCCTAGTGTTTGCACTGAAATACCACTGATATAGCAATGAAGTATCTGATAGCTCCACCCTCGTACATACCGAAGGAGTGAACGACTCATGCTCAATTCACAGCCCACAACGGATGCGCCGGAAGCGCCTCACCGCCTGAAAGGCGGCATCCTCACGGTCCCCAACGCGATTGCCCTCTCCGCCGCCGCGATGGCGCCAGTGCTCGCCATCGTTCTGAACGCTCCAGCCGCGGCGAGTTTCGCCGGGGCAGCAATGCCGCTCTCCTTCCTGATCGCGTTCATCGCCTGCGCGCTCGTCGGAAACACCGTCGTCCAATTCGCCAGGAAGCTGCCCTCGGCCGGCTCGTTCTACACCTTCAACTCGAAGGGGCTCGGCCCGCTCGCCGGATTCTTCACGGGCTGGTTGTTCTGGATCGGATACGCGATCCTTGCGCCCGGCCTGATGACCGCATTCGGCGCTTTCGTGCACGACTATGTGGCGTCGTCGTTCGGCGCAGACGTGCCGTGGTGGGTCTTCAGTCTTGGCGCTATGGCCATCGTCTTTGGGCTTTCCGTTCGGAGCATCAAGGCGTCGGTCAACGTCGACCTGACCCTCTTGGTGGTCGAGGTCGTTGTGTTCCTTATCCTCGGCGTCGTCGCGATCTCGACGGCAGGGAGCGGAAACACGCCAGACGTGTTCCTTCCCTCATCGTCACCTTCCGGATTCTCCGGGGTTGGTCTCGGGGTGGTGTTCGGCATTCTGTCGTTCATCGGCTTCGACGCCGCCGCAACGCTGGGTGAAGAGACGCGAAACCCCAAGCGCAGCATCCCGATCGCAGTGATCGGTGCCCTCTCCGCCGTTGGTGTCTTCTACGTCCTTCTGATGTACGCGCTCACCGCCGGGTACCGCTTGAACGATCCGGCCCAGCTGGCCGCGTTCCTCAAGGACCCGAACCCGTTCGTGACCCTTGCCCAGAACGTCACGCCGTGGCTCGTTCAGCCCATTGAACTCGCCGCTATCGCCGGGATCTTCAGCTGCTTCCTCGCCATCCACAACACGACGGTGCGCATCATGTTCTCGATGGGTCGTGACGAGGTTCTCCCGAAATCCCTCGGCCACCTGCACGCGCGTTGGTTCTCGCCGCTGCGTGCGATCATCGTGCAGACGATCTTCACCGTGGTCGTCGGGCTCGGCATTGGAGCATGGGTCGGTCCAGGCGCGACCGGAGCATACGGCTTCACGGGAACGATTGGCACGGTCGCGATCGTGATCGTGTACATCATGGCCAACATCGCCCTCATCAAGTACTTCTGGCGATCGGCTGAGCGCAGGATCCTCACGCACGTGATCGTGCCGGTGCTCGGCATCGTCGCGCTCGCGTACCCGCTCTACGTGGTGGGCAATTTCAGCCAGGCGTATCCGTACAACCTGGTTCCGATCGTCGTGCTCGTGTGGCTCGCCGCTGGCACCGGACTGTATCTCTACTACCGCTCGAAGACGCCGGCGAAGATCGCTGCCCTCGGCGCATTCGTCACGGAAGAGGACCTTCCGGCACCGGAGCAGACGGCGTCACTCCTGACCGCCCGCGCGGCATCTGTCCAGCATCCGACGATTGCAGAAGAGATCGCGGAGCACCCGGAGCTCGCGAAGGACTGACCAGTGATCACAGTGGACGGAAAGCACGTTCTTACCGAACTCGTCGAACTCGTCGACCCCGCACACACCGCAGTGTTGGTGATCGACATGCAGCACGACTTCATCGACCCCGATGGACTGTTCGGTGGGCTCGGAATCGACTTGTCGATGTACGAGTCGTCCCGGCAACGGCTGGGTTCTCTTCTCGAGGACGCGCGCCGTCACGGTGTGCTCGTCATTCATATCCAGAACACGGCGCTTGAAGACCGGATGAGCGACTCGCCATCGCAGATCCGATTCAATCTGCGGATGCACGAGGGGCCGAGACAGGGCGGCTCGCCGCTGCGGTATACGGTTCCTGGTTCCGCGGGCCACGAGTTCGCCGAGGGGTTCGCGCCACTGCCAGGCGAGCTCGTGGTCCGCAAGTACCGCTCCAGTGCGTTCTGGGGAACCAATCTCGAGATGCTGCTGCGGAGCAACGGCATTCAAACCGTTGTCGTCAGCGGTTGCACGACCGAGGGATGCGTTGAGTCGACGGCCCGGGATGCGATGTTCAACGATCACTACGTTGTCATCGCTACCGACTGCGTGGCCAGCGACGACAGGGCACAACACGACGCGTCGATGTTGCTGATGAGGCACCGGTTCGACATGGCGACGGCGGACCAGATTGGCGCCGCCTGGTACGAGCGTGCAGGCCACGCGGAAGAGGAGCCCGCATGAACAAGCTGGACGACCGCGTCGCCGTCGTGACCGGCGCCGCCTCGGGCATCGGCAAGGGCATTGCCGTCGCGTTCGCGCGTGAGGGTGCCAAGATCGTCGTCGCCGATCGTTCGGATGCCTCCGCGGCCGCCGACGTCATCGCCATGATCGAGGAGATCGGGAGCGAGGTCCTGTTCGTTCGAACCGATGTGAGCGACGAGGCGAGCGTCGAGGCGATGGCCGCAGCTGCTCTGGAGCGCTTCGGCCGCGTCGACATTCTCGTGAACAATGCCGGTATCTTCACCGAATCCCTGCTCGAGAACATGCCCGTGGAGGATTGGGATCGCGTTGTCGGAGTCAACCTGCGTGGAGTGTTCCTCTGCTCGCGCGCGCTCGTGGGCCAGATGCTCGAGCGGGGCGACGGCCGGATCATCAACATCGCGTCGCAGCTTGGCCAGATCGGCGGTACGTCGGTTGCTCACTATGTGGCGAGCAAGGCGGGCGTGATCGGACTCACCAAAGCTCTCGCCCGCGAGGTATCCCACCGCGGGGTACTCGTGAACGCCATTGCGCCCGGTCCGATCGAGACGCCACTGCTCGACAGCGAGACGGAGGAATGGCGCGCCGCGAAGCTCGCGGAGTTGCCGATCCGCCGGTTCGGCACGGTGGACGAGGTGACGCCGACAGCCGTCCTCCTGGCGTCGGCCGATGGTTCGTATTACGTCGGTCAAACCCTGGGCCCCAATGGCGGGGACGTGATGCTCTAGGCGAGTGCCTGGAGCAGAGAGAGACGAATGAACATTACGGAAGTAGTCGCCTCCGCACACGAGGCCGGAGTGAAACTTATCCGGTTCGAGTACTGCGATGCCAGTGGTGTCGCGAGAACCAAGGCGATCCACGTGGCCCAGCTCGAGCACAAGCTGCTCGAGGGGGTGAGCCTGACCCGTGCGCAGATGTCGATCAATATGCTCGAGCAGATGGTGCCGATCGACGGCTTCGAGCCGGTCGGTGAGATCAGGCTCGTGCCGGACCCCTCGACGTTCACGGTACTTCCGTGGGTGCCGGCGAGTGCCAGCGTCATGTGCGACCAGCTGGGACACGATCGACTCAACTGGGGAGCGTGCACGCGCTCGTACCTGAAAGATGTCATCGAACGCGCCGCGGGTCACGGGCTGAGCGTGCAGGCGACCTTCGAAAACGAGTACTACCTGGCGCGCGAGGAGGACGGCCGCTACATTCCGTTCGACGTTCCCAACCACGCGCCCGTGTACAGCCCGATCGGGCACGACCTGAACGCCGCCATCATGGTAGAGACGGTCGACGCCCTGGAGTCGCAGGGCATCTCGGTCGAGCAGGCCATCAACGAGTACGGCGCGGGCCAGCACGAGATCTCGATCCGCCACGCGGATGCCCTGCGCGCGGCCGACAACCAGATGAAGTTCCGCGACACCATTCGCGGCGTCGCGCTTCGGCATGGCCTGTTCGCCTCGTTTGCTCCGAAGCCGTATCCCGAGCAGATCGGAAGCGGCGCGCACCTGCACTTCAGCCTGTGGGATCTCCCAGGCACGAAGAGCCTGCTCTATGACAAGTCCGCCGAGCGTGGCTTATCGAAGCTGGGCAGGCATTTCATCGCCGGTGTCGCCGAACACCTTCCCGCACTCGTCGCGCTGACCGCACCGAGCTACAACTCGTACCGCAGGCTCACGCCGAACGCGTGGGCCTCCGCGACGACGGCTTGGGGCTTTGACAACAAGGAGGCCGCGCTCCGCGTCTGTTCGCCGTTCTACCAGCGCGAGGAACAGAGCTACAACATCGAGTTCAAGACCTCGGATGCGAGCGCGAACCCGTACCTCTCACTCGGCGCGCTGATCGCCTGTGGGCTTGACGGCATCGAACGTGAACTCGAACCAGGCGATCCAAGCGAGCACGACCCTGCATATCTCTCAGCCGAGGAGCTTGTCCGTGGCAAGGTCCGGCCGCTGCCGACATCCATGGATGCTGCCCTCGACGAACTCGAGAAGGACGACTTCCTCCTCGGCACCATGGGGGACATGCTCGCCAGGTGCTACCTCGGCGTGCGCCGGTCGGAGGCCACGGCGTTCGCCGCCGAGGACGAGGACTTCGAGATCCGTAACCACTTCTATCGGTTCTGACGACGATGACGAATTTTGTTGACCTGAGCGACGTTCCCGTCGTCGACAATCACTGCCACGCAATCGAGGCGCAGCAGCAGACCGGTGTCGAGCACTGGCGAGCCCTGTTCACCGAGTCACCCGACCCTGGAATGCGCGCGAACGAGGCCGCCGACACGGCGTTCTATCGCCGGCTGATCCGATCGCTGGAAGCCTTCTACGGCGTCACAGGGGAGGATGACGTGCTGCGCGCTCGGGAAAGCCTGAGTACCGAGCAGCTCGTCGCCGACCTGTTTCGCGACGCGTCGATCCGCGGCGTCGTCATCGACACGGGATACCCGGCGCCGGAACGGGCCATGAGCCCGACCGCGTTCATGGCGGCCAGCGGGGCGGAGCAGGTCTCGCTGCTTCGGCTCGAGGTCGTATTCCAGGAGCTCATCGCCTCGAGCGGTTCGTTCGACGAACTCGTCGAGAGCGTACGGGAACTCGTCACGGATGTGCGCGGTGCGGGCTTTGCCGGCTTCAAGAGCATTGCGGCCTATCGCACGGGATTGGCGATTGAGCGATGGCCAGACGGCGACGCGCGGGCATCGTTTGCCGATGCACACGCCGAAGCCACCGCCAACGGCTCGGTGCGACTCGGGCACAAGCCGCTGCTCGATACGCTCCTGCATCTCGCGTTCGAAGCCGCGGCAGCGCAGGAGCTGCCCGTCCAGTTCCATGTCGGTTACGGCGATCCCGACGTCGACCTGCGCGCGGCGTCGCCTCTCCAGCTGCGGACCATCTTCGAGAATGCGGCGTACCGGTCGATGCCCGTCGTCCTGCTGCACGGCTGCTGGCCGTATTTCCGGGAGGGCGCGTACCTCGCATCCGTGTACGCCAACGCGTACCTGGACCTGTCGTACGCGATTCCGTTCCTTTCCGTCGCCGAGATGACCTCGATGACGCGTGCTGCTCTCGCCGTCGCACCGTTCGGCAAGGTCATGTGCAGCTCCGATGGCTCCAGGATTCCTGAGTTGAACTGGATCGCGGCGAAGGACGGGCGCCGGGTGATCGGCTCGATCCTCGGAGAGCTCGTCACGGATGGCGACCTCGGCGCAGAGGACGCACGACGGGCGGGGGAGCGGATCCTTCTGGACAACGCCCTGCGGCTCTATGGTTTCGGTCCGGAGGTGTCGAGCTGATGCAGTTGGCAGGGAAGCGGGCATTCATCACCGGCGCTGGCGGCGCACTCGGGCGAGCGAGCAGCGTTCTCTTCGCCCGCGAGGGCGCCGCCGTCGCGGTGGTGGACATCGATCTCGCGGCAGCTGAGGAGACGGCACGGCTCGTCCACGACAACGGTGGGCGAGCTGTCGCCATTGCTGCGGATGTTCGCGATGAGGCGCAGGTCAGCTCGGCCGTCGAGGAGGCCATCAGCGCGCTGGGCGGGCTGGACACGCTGTTCAACAACGCGGGCATCATGCCGCATCAGGATGCCTCTTTCCTCGACGGCGACCTCGACCTCTGGCACCTGATCAGCAGCATCAACCTGGATGGCACGGTGCTGTGCTCCAAATATGTCGTGCCGCACATCGTGGCTGCCGGCGGGGGCGCGGTGATAAACATGAGTTCGTTCCTTGCCGTCATGGGCTGCACGTACCCTCAGGACGCGTACGCGGCGAGCAAAGGCGCGATCTCCTCGCTCACACGGTCGATGGCCGTGCAGCTCGGACCACAGGGCATCCGAGTCAACGCGCTCGCTCCTGGGCCCATCATGACGGCGCACGTCGAGCAGTTCTTCCCCGATCCGGAGGCTCGCAGGATACGGCTCGAGCGGGTGCCGCTCGGTCGCTTCGGAAAGCCGGAGGATGCTGCCGGGCTGGCCTGTTTCTTCGCTTCGGACGCGTCGTCGTGGCTCACCGGCCAGGTCGTCGTGCTCGATGGCGGCATCTCCAGCAACTACCTCTAAGGAACGAGAAGACTACATGTGCCGACTTCTGGGCTATGTCACGCGCACGCCCACGACCCTCGCCGACCTGCTCGGTGAGGCGGACCTGCGGGAGTTCACCGAGCTTTCGCGTAAGCACGGCGATGGCTGGGGGCTGGCTTGGGCCGGGGCCGACGGGGTCGAAGTGACCAAGGCGCCTGACGCCGCCCGCACGAGCAACCTCTTTGCTCGCACCTCCCACGAGCATGCCTCCGACCTCGGGCTCATCCACCTCAGGTGGGCGACCCTTGGCCTGAACGTCACACAGGAGAACACGCATCCGTTCACCGACGGCTCGATGGCGTTCGCCCACAACGGCTCCATCAAGCCGCCATCGTCGCTTGACTCGCTGATTCCCGAGGAGTTCGCGGCCCGACGACAAGGCACGACCGACAGCGAACGCTACTTCCTCGCGGTGCTTGCTCGTGCTGCGGAAAGCGATCCGGCAAGCGCACTGGCGGCGACGGTTGACCACATCGCGTCGTCTCTGACGTACGGCAGCCTCAACTCCATGATCGCGACGCCCACCGAACTCATCGCCGTCAGCCAGTTCGACCCGATCGCGGAGGCGAAGGAAGCAGAACCGCACTACTACCAGCTGCGCTACCGGGTGACGCCCGACGCGGTCGTGGTCTCATCGAGCGGATGGGGCGCAGGCTGGGAGACGTTGGAGAATGGTCAGATGCTCACTGTTCAGCGCGGGACTCTCGAGGTATCTGTTCGCCAGCTCTCCGACGCGGACATCGTCGGATGACCGATCGACTCGGCGCGGCCGCGAGCAAACCGCGTGCCAGTGAACTCGCTTACGACGACCTGCTCGACCGCATCATCACCCTTCGGTTGCCGCCTGGCTCACTCGTCAACGAGCAGTCCATGGCCAACGAGCTGGGGCTTGGCCGGATGCCGGTTCGCGAGGCGATCGCCCGCCTCGCCACCGATCGATTCATCACCGTCTTGCCGCGCCGGGGGGCGGTCGTATCGCCCGTGGGACTCGACGACGTGATCAACATGTTCGAGGCGCGCGAGGCGATCGAGTGTGGCGTCGCATACATCGTCGCCAAGCGCGCGACGATCGAAGACCTCGCTACGCTGCGCGGACTCGTCAAAGCCGCGGATGGCGCTCGCCAGGGCAAGGACCACGAGGCGTTCCTTCGCGACGACCATGCGGTCCATGCTTTTCTCGTTCACATGGTCCGGAACGCGCAACTGCAGGATGCCGCGGACCGCCTGCTCCTGCACAACTTGCGATTCTGGCGGATGTACTGGGCGTCGCGTCCCGCGCAGTCCTCGACGATGATGTCGCATGCCGACCTCGTCTCGGCTCTCGAGGCGCACGATCCGGAGCTCGCGGCGAAGGCGATGCGCGAGCATCTCGCGGCGTCGCTTCTCCTCGTCAAGGACTCGTTCTGATAATTCTGACCGCACCGACTGCGGTCACCGATTCACCTAGGGGTTACACAATGTTGTTGACGGAGCACGCCGCATGAAGCCGCTCGCTGACCTTCGTATCATCGCGATCGAACAATACGGCGCCGGACCGTTCGGGAGTGTCCATCTGGCAGACCTTGGTGCGGAGGTCATCAAGATCGAGGAACCGGCCAGTGGTGGTGACGTCGGGCGTTACGTTCCGCCGCACCAGCACGGCGAGGACAGCCTGTTCTTCGAGGTCTTCAACCGAAACAAGCGCAGCGTCAGCCTCGACCTGTCGACCCCGGCGGGACGCGAAGTGTTCGAGGACCTCGTTCGCGTCAGTGACGTCGTGTACTCCAATCTCCGCGGCGACGTGCCTGCGAAGATCGGGATCACCTACGACAACCTCAAGGACATCAATCCACAGATCGTCTGTTGCGCTCTGACCGGATTCGGCATGACCGGACCGCGCTCGAATGAGCCGGGTTACGACTACATCCTGCAGGGCATTGCCGGCTGGATGGATATCACCGGCGAGCCGAGCGGACCACCAACGAAGTCGGGATTGTCGCTCGTGGACTACTCGGGCGGCCTCGTCGCGGCCATCTCGATCCTCGCCGGAGTCCACGCCGCACGCCGCGACGGGGTGGGGATGGACTGCGATGTGAGCCTCTTCGATACCGCGATCTCGATGCTCACGTACCCGGCGATCTGGAACCTCAACGGGGACTTCGAGCCGAGCCGGACGCACCATTCCGCGCATCCGTCGCTCGTGCCGTTCCAGGCGTTCCAGGCCGGTGACGGCTGGATCGTCGTGGCATGCCCGAAAGAGAAGTTCTGGCAGCGTCTCGCTGCCGCCGTCGGCCGCCCCGAACTCGCGACCGACGAGAGCTTCGCAACGTTCACCCGCCGCAGGCAAAACGCCGGCGAGCTGCTTCCGATCCTCGATGAG